>JAHKLH010000113.1 GCA_029856635.1 Candidatus Njordarchaeota archaeon | reverse complement strand
GGAACGCCTTGTCCAGATACGGATGCTCTTGATGCCCGATGGTTTAGCTTTGATGAATTGCATAAAATACCATTATCTAAAACGACTAGAAAATTACTCAAGAAACTTGGTATCTTATAAATCCTTTTTTTGGAGTTTTTAATGTCCTTTATTGATTATTATGATAAAAAGTATGTGCAGTTTATTTGTGAGAGATGTAATTCTGCTTTGTCTCGAGGTTATTGTGCCATTTGTGGACGTTTAGTGTGTAGTGCGTGTTCTGAGCTTATTGGATATGCACGTGTTTGTAAGATTTGCAAAGAGAAATTTAGTATCACAAATTATGAGATGTTAAAAGAACTGCTCAAAGTTCGCGCAGATAATATGGATTTTAAACAGTGCAAGCTTAAGATGATTTATGATAAAAAAACGGAGAAATTAGGAGATTATATTTTTGTTGCAGTTGGAATAGATGATATTGATTCTCCCTATGGTATGTGTACTACTTTTGCTGCTGCAAATTTAGCGTATAAGTTATTAGAAGATGTGGAATTCCTGGATTTTCCTCTTCTAGTACGCTTGAATCCCAATATTCCATCAAAAACTCGCGGAAATGCGGCAGTGGCGCTTCGATTCAGGGTAGAATCAAGTAAATTTCATAAGATAAGGTCTTTAATTCTCTCTACTGTAGAGCGATTTTCACATTCTGGCTTCAGGAAAACGAACACAGGTGTTGTTATCTATTATTCAAACAGCATTTGTATTCCAAGAGTTTTTGTTGATTTTTATGAGCTTGCTGTAAAGAATATTGTGTCAATTAATGATGTATTTGATGTGCTCGATAAGATGCATGTAGGCAATATTGAGGTTTATGATTGCGGAAATAACAGGGGAATAATCGGCGCCTTAGCAGCAATTGGCGCACAATTTGATGATTGGACGTATGAATTGCTCACCTATAGGGCGTCTACTGGATATGACCGTATAGTAGATAAAACAAATGTAATAAGTTTTGATAAATATTCTAAGCCATATACATTTGGAAACGTGCATAAAGAAAGGATACTAATTACTCCGCATGGACTGGATCCCGTGCTTTATGGAATTATAGGAGATTTTCCAGAAGTTCTACTTAGCGGATTATTTTTAATAAAATCAGAGAATCCCGTACTTTGGTGTATTTTTAGAACAAATCAAGCGACGGATACACATATAAATGAAATTACGAATCCAGAAGATGCAAAACCTTACTTAACAGTAAAGATATCTGCGAAAGTGTGTAAGATATTGAAAGAGGACAGAGCGATAGTTATTCTAGCTCGCGTAAAAGAGTGGCTTATTAAGGCATATGCCTATGAGCCGATGGGCCCTGTCCGTAAAATTGTTCAAAAACTTAAGACTGGAGATGTCTTAGAACTAACAGGCGCGGTTTTTTATCAAGATGTTTTCGAGAAGATAATTACGATGAATATTGAAAAAATAAGGTTCGTGGAAATCGTTCCCGAAGCTATTGAAAGAAATCCCTTTTGTCCTAAATGTCTCGCTAGATTAAAAAGCAAAGGAAGAAAATATCTCGTGTGTCCAAAATGTGGTTTTAGGATAGAGAAAACGAAGATTATCATATTAAGTGCACGCGATATTAAGGAAAATTCACTATTATTGCCCCCACCATCTGCGTATAGGCATTTAACAAAACCACCAGAACGAGAGAAAATAGCAGAAATGAAAAAGCATGGAATCCTTAAACCCTACTTGGTATATCCCTTTGTCGGTATTATGAAACCATATTATACCATAAAAATGGATGTTATTCAACCTAAGATTGTTTAGTTTGTTTCTTTACAAACTTGCTTACTTTTACAAAATGCGCACAAGCTTAATTGTTTTGGAGAAAGAATACTTTCCAAGACTGAAAAATGGAACTACTAAGCCTACATGAGGTATCTTCTCATCGGTATAACAAAGTTTTCCCATGAAACAAGTTAATGAACATGTTTATGAAGAAATAAAGTGGTATGAGATTCATTGATTCTTCTTTTGATCCTTGATGAGCCTTGTCAATTTTGCTAGATGTCGTGAATATTTTATTGTTTCTTCTGAAATTTCATGAACACCTTTTTTATCCACTGTATAATGAGTGATTTTCAGATGGGGCAAGAATTTTCTTCTAATTTCGTCAGATACAAAATGTAAAGTAATACAATATGGAGAACCCTCAACCGAAATTATACATAATTCTTGTATATTTGAATACGTCAATAGACACAAAAGGCGATATTCGATCATAGCCGGGTGATAGGTTTCAGGACAAACATGAACAAGAAAGTCGCCTTCTTTTATCAGGGATTCAATGGATCCACTCTTGTTGTCAAGTAGACAAGTAGCTACTAATACTACACGCTTGAAGCTTCTTGCAGATCCAACATTAGTCTTCATAAGATCATTAGCTTTCATGTTCTTCCTCTTTTGCTTTTTCAAATAATTTAATCGGCAATGGAACCAGGGGTGCTCTGAATTTCGGATAACCAATTTCATCGGGATGTTTTCCTAATTTTCGAGCAAGAATTCTCACAACGATTGGAATACAAGTTCTTCCCTGACACGGACCCATCCCAATTCTTAGTTTCTTTCTTAGCATCTCCAATGAAGTACATCCATCTTCAATGGCTTTTTCAATGTCTTCAAGTGTAACTTCTTCGCAGCGACAAACTATTGTTAACTTTCTCTTTTCTACTTCATCTTTTTCCATACGGCTCTCACCTCCATCGCTAATTCAGGTTTTACTTTTACAGTAATAGCATATGTCTTATTTCTTTCAATTACTCTTACTACTTCTCCTTCACCTAATTTTCGACCATCTCTTCCAAGCAGTATTACTTTTTCTCCAACCTTTGGGGGCAAAAATTCGTGCGGAACAGTTACTAAAGCATAGTCATCATGTGATAGATCAACAACAAAACAAGCCAGTCCCGGACAAATTAAGACGCAATTTCCACATCCAGTACACTTTTCCCAATCAACTTTTGGGATATTATATATCTTTTCTTTTGAAATTGCTCCAACGGGACATGCACTAACGCAAATGTTACATGGTATTTCTTCAGGGCATTCCACTATTACACAAGGGCCTTTCTTAAGTCTTTCTTCAGGCGGAATTAAGCCAAATTTCTTAAGCTCTTCTACTGTGATTATTCCAGTCTTCTTCCATCCGGGCACATCAGTCATTTTTACCCCCTCATTCAATAACTACTTCTTTAAGTCCTTCTCTTGTTCTCCGTAAAACTGGAGATTTTCTGTACTCCTCGAGGAATTTCAATAATTCTTCGCGTTCCTTCACAGCTTTTTCAATTGGGCCCTTGATCTTTATAACTGCTGAGAGTGCAGCAATTTGACCTTCAATCATTGCTGTTGTTGCTTCTTCTATTTTACTTGCATCTCCGGCTACGAATACTCCCGGTACTGTTGTTTCAAGATATCGCGTTCGTAAAGCAACGAATCCACCAAGTGCGGAATTCCACTTCATTTTACAACCAGCTTGTGCTAGGAATCTAATGTCCGGTGTTAAACCAACGGCAAGTAATAGTAAATCACACTCTATTTCTTTCTCTGTTCCTGGAATTGGTTGGAATTTTTCATCAACTTGCGTGATAATTACTTTTTCTACGCGCTCTTTTCCAATTGCCTCCTTCACAGTATGTTTAACGTAGATTGGGATTCCATATCGTCTTACTTTTGCTGCATGAACGAACCATCCACCAATGTGAGGAAGAATTTCAACAATGCATTTGACATTAGCACCCGCTTGGAGTAATTGATAGCTTACAATTAAACCAACATTACCAGAACCGACAACAACGACGTTTTTTCCAGGAAGGATTCCATATTCATTCATCAATGTTTGAGCTCCTCCAGCACCCATTACTCCAATCAAATCATTTCCGGGAAATGCAAGATAGTTTTCATGAGCACCAGTTGCAACAATGATACATTTAGCCTTAACACGATATAGCTTATTATATGACGCTAATCCAACCCAGTTTCCTCTAAATAAACCATACGCGGTGGTTTGAGTCAGAACTCTTATGTTTTTTCTCTTTTTAATCTCTTCTGTTAGTTTCTCAGCAATTTGAAAACCACGTAAACCACCAAATAATTCTTTTGAACCGAAGAATTTGTGTGTTTGTTTTTTCAATTGACCACCAAGCTTGAAATGTTCGTCAACGAGTATAATATTTACATCGTATTCGCTTGCCTTTAATGCTGCAGAGAGTCCAGCAGGACCACCGCCGATTATAAGTATGTCTGTTTCAAGTATTTCTTCTTCCTCAGCAGTTTTCCATGTAGTTGGAATGTCAGGAAGGCCCTTTTGTCTTTGAACGTGAATTCCTTCTTTCACTGGTTCAATACATATTCGAACATTAGGACGTCCATCAACAGTACAAAAGCAGGATGAACATTTTCCGATCATACAGAAGGGACCACGTGGCCTGTTGTACTTTTTGCTTAAACTCCAAATTTCTATACCATTTGCATAAAGAGCGGCTGCAATACTTTCGCCTTCATAACCAATTACTTCTTTTCCCTCAAAGTAAAACTTGATTTTTCGTCCTCGCCACTTGAAATCTAAAATAGGATGTTGGTAAATTCGTCTATCTACCCCCGGCACAGCAATCACAATAATATAAACTTTAATTGATAGGGGTTTTAATTGAAGGCGGAAATCTGTATCATAGGAGCAGGGGCAACTGGTCTTTTTACAGCTTATCATTTAAGCAAATTTGGTGAAGAAAACATCGTAATTTTAGAAAAAGATTACCCAGGTTCAGGATCAACTTTCCGTTGTGCAACAGGTATTCGTGCATCCTTCACGACCGAAGAGCACATAGTTTTATTGCGTCATGCCATCGACTTGTGGAAGGAATTGTCGGATGAGCTTGGATTTTTCTACAAAAGAGGAGGATACTTGTGGCTTTTTACGAGAGAAAAAGATGTTGAAGCTTTCAAGGAATTCTCAAAATTACACAATAAATATGGTGTACCAACAAGAATTATCACTCCAGAGGAAGTCAAGGAGCTAGTACCTCAAATTAACATTAATCCCATTATTGCAGCATTATATGACCCGCTTGCTGGTAAGGCAGATCCATTTGAGACAATATTTGCTCTTTATTCATATTGCGTAAAGCATGGAATAAGGATTATGCTAAATACGAAAGCTCTAGAATTAAAAGTAAGAAATAAAGAAATCGTTGGAGTTAAGACGAATAAAGGAGAAATCGAGTGTTCAAACGTTGTAGTGGCAGCAGGTTATGGAACAAGAGAACTAGTAAAGACCGTAGGAATTGATCTACCTCTTGAAAATGAGCCAAGACATGCTTTAATTACGGAGTTTTTCAAACCTGCTTTTGATCCACTGTTAATTGATTGGGCAAATTCAGCATACATAGTTCAGACGAAGTCTGGTGCTTTCTTAATTGGCGCTGAGGTTCATGAGAAACCCGGAAATCCTCTTTCACCACGTTTAGATTTCTTAATAAAAGCGGCTAAAACATGG
>JAHKLH010000112.1 GCA_029856635.1 Candidatus Njordarchaeota archaeon | reverse complement strand
CAGCGATTTGGGATGCTTATTGTAAAATCCTAAATGTACCTCTCTGGAAAATGATAGTGGGAGTTAAGGATGAAATAATATGCGGAGTTTCCATCGGGATAAAAGGTTCTGTTAATGAATTAATTAATGAAATAAGTAGAGAACTAGATAATTACGCTAGAATTAAAATCAAAATAAAGCCTGGATGGGATGTTGAAATAGTCAAGAAAATTCGCAAGGAACTTGGAGATATCCCCTTACAAGTAGATGCAAACGGTGCTTATACACTAGAACACGCAAAAATGTTCAAAGAATTGGACAAATATCATTTGATAATGATTGAACAACCGCTTCATTACGAAGACTTATCGGATCACGCAGAGCTACAAAAAATCTTAAAAACACCAATATGTTTAGACGAAAGCATAAAGAACATATACAATATGAAAGCAGCAATTAAACTTGGATCATGCAAAATAGTGAACATTAAACCTGGACGTGTTGGAGGCATAGTTGAGGCGAAGAAGATTCATGACATATGCATGCAAAATAATATTGGAAACTGGATTGGGGGAATGTTAGAAACAGGTATTGGTCGATCTGTTTTAGTAGCAATGGCAACATTACCCAACATTAAATATGCATCAGATATAACACCACCAACAAGATATTTAAAAGAAGATATCGTTGATGAAGACTTCGAACTAAGAAAAGGGAGAATGAAAACATTTAAAGATGCAGGAATCGGAGTTCACATAAACGAAAATAAGCTCAGAAAATATCTAGTAAAAGCTTGGAGAGTATTTTAATAAAAATGTTGATTGCAAATGTTATTCACTTAGAAAACATAAAAGCGAACAAACACGGATAGCAGAATGCTCACAATACCTAGAGGTATGTACCATTTCCAGAAAATACGTACTACTTGATCTATTCTGTAAGTTGCAAATACTGATTCTAAAAGGCTCACAATAAAGATTATAAATAATGCTTTGAGCGAAATCCATATTATTCCAAGCCACTCATATCCAGGAATTAATGGTTGCGGGCCTCCCAAGAACAGTATCGCACCGAGAAGAGAAAACCATAAAAGTTCTATATTGTGTGCGAGTTTAAAGAAGGCTAGTCTACGAGCAGAAACCTCTACTTCATATCCTGCAGCAATCTCGGTTTCAACTACTGGCGGAGCAAATGGTTGTACGTGAAATTCTCCGAGGAGACCTATTATGAACACAATAAAAGCTATTGGATTTAATACTATTATCCATACATTACTTTGAAATCTCACTATTTCAGATATAGTTGCGGTTCCAGCCACTATCATTGCTGCAATCATAGATGATGCAAAAGGAATTTCGTATGAAATTACTTGTTCACCAAGACGACCAGTACCTACAGTCGCAAAGGGTCCAACGGATGCGTATCCCGTAAGTAGAATTAGAAGAGTAATAATTGTCTCAAGTGCTATTAGGAAAATTAGATCTCCTGAAAATCCAAGAAGCCCTTTAGTGCTGGTAAATGGGATAAACAACATTGCATAAAGTAATGCTGCTACCGCTAAAACTGGGCTAATGTCCATAAGAAAACTATCACTCCCCGCGGGCTCTACGACTTCTTTAGACATTAGTTTTATGAAGTCAGCAAATTCTTGTAAGATCCCGTGAGGACCTGCTAGAAACGGACCTACTCTATGCTGAAAATGTGCAATTAACTTTCTGTTGAGCCATCCTACAATGAAGGAAAAGAAGATTGCTACTAAGGAAATGATCATAGATGATAATGCTAGGTAAGCTAAATTCATTTACATCACCCCATAGCTTATTTTATAACATATTTCTCCCATTGCATAAACAAAAATTCGCTAAACATATCTTAGAGCTTCTACCATAACCAGAATCCATGCAAAAATTAGCAATACTATGTACGTTAGAACATAATATATTGATGCTGCATATTCGCTAAATAAAAGCAATAGAAAAGCAATGTCCGCTATGAAGAATAGTGCTATGAAGAATAACCAGTGAACTAGGCGTTTTGCAAACTCACTCTTAACCTTCCATCCACTTCCGAAGGGAGATTCATCTACTCTCTTTCTTCGATTGCCAAGCAAGAATATAATAAAGACTAAAACAACTACACACACAGCGGGTATTACGAACGTTGCAAATATTCCCATTTTCTCTCACTTTGCACTCAATTCAATTAAAGATTAAGATATATGCTATGTATTAACGACCACACCAAGTATTAACATCAATCATTATTTAATTTAGTTTTTTGAGTTGGTGAATACAAGTGACACTAGACATTGCAACTATCATAGACATCGTCTTACTAGTGGGCGCTTGCGTCTCTGCGGTGTTTTCTATTTTTCCAAAAAGATATCCTCGCGCCATTTTCGCATTTACGATAACAAATCTACTAATAGTTTTATTCTGTATTCACAGACTCGCATTAATTATTGGGTTCATCCTTTTATGGGTTTATGCGGGAGCTATAGTTGCATTTAGTGTCGCGATAATGAACATTGCAGGTGCAACGGAGGCTGCTGGAAGAATAAAAGGAGGAATAATTGTATTGATCGCATTTTTAATAGTTACTGTTCTACTCGCGATATCACTTCCCCCAGAAATACTAGCCGCCCCAGTTGAAATAACATTTAGCGATTTTGCACATGCATTATGGGACACACACGCATTTGTAGCGATCTTACTTTCATTTTTAGTATTCACGATAATTACTAGTGCATTAATGATCGCAGTCTTTGCACTCCGTTCAAAATAGGTGATGTGTATGACATTAAGCATATATGTTGGTCTTGCTCTTACATTACTTGCAATCGGACTTTATGGTTTAATTTCATCAAAAGACATGCTAAAAATATTGATTTCTATTGAGATTGCAATACTTGCATCGATAATATTAATAGTGCTATTTGCATCAATATCTGGAGTTCCATACGCGCATGTTTTAGGATTACTCGTTCTTTTTGTTTCTGCTGCCGAAACAGCTATGAGCGCTGCTCTAGCAATTCTCCTGAATCGTGAAACAGGAAGCATTGATGTGAGTAAGCTAAAGGAGCTCAGAGAGGAAACTTCCTAAATTCTTTTTTCTTACAAACTATTTGTTAGAGCAAATATTTTGAGATAAACTTGTTCATTATTTTTATAAAAGGAGAAAAAAATGAGTGAAATTAAGCAAAGAGTCTTAAATGCACTCAAGAAAGTAGAAGATCCCGAAATTGGATTGAATCTCGTCGATCTGGGGCTCATTTACGATATTAATATTGATGAAAAAGAGAAAAAAATTTCTGTTCTAATGACACTCACAAGTCCCATGTGTCCGCTTGGCCGGGTTCTCTATTACAACGCCGTCGAAATACTCAAAAGTGAGTTTCCAGGATGGAAAATCGTCGTGGAACTTACTTTTAATCCACCATGGTCGCCTGAACGGATCACGGAAGAGGGGAGAGAAAAATTAAAGGAGATCTTCGGTTATGATGTTGTTTCAGAATGGATATCTCGAATTAAGGGCAAAGATAAATAATTCCACAAATATTTCATATAAATATGGATGATGAACAGCCAGGACGCCTGAATAACTGAGGAAAATCCCCTGAGCTGATTGCTTATTTTATCCTTTTATTCCTAATCAAATTAACTTTTTTAGAATGATGAAACCCAGGGACGCTGAATAGTGAAGAAACCCTCCCTCTCTGACTTTGTGCTTTTTATTAGCAACACGTAATGTTTTAACATTGGATTTTCAATTAGATTTTTGATTTTTGGAGAAGCATGAAGGCTTTTGTCTTGATAAAGAGTAGACCAGGAATGGAGGATCGTTTGGCCGAATTAATTTTAGAAGAGAACCGTGTGAAAAGAGTTTTTAAGACTTTTGGACCTTATGACTTGCTCGCCGAGATAGACTGTATGAATACTAATGAATTAGAAGACGTTGTATCGTATATTCGTAAGCTACCCGACGTTATTGATACCATTACGTTAATAGTAGCCAAAATAAAGCTACGCGAGTAATTGTGAGATTATCTCGTGGCGAGTTAGAGTCGTATCACAATATATACATTTGTAGATAAGTGGATCGTTGTTAATTAGTTCAAAAGTTGGCTTGATTGGCTCATTCCTTCGATTAGTGATACAACGATGATTTGGGCACTGAAGCAGTCCCTTTACGATCTTAGGTGGTATTGCACGAAACTTCCGTTTAACATTCCAATCCTTAATTATATTGATTGTGGCCATTGGAGCAATTAATGCCACTTTATTTATTTGCTGTTCGTTAAGGAAGAATCCTTCGATCTTGAGCAAATCCTTTTTTCCAAGTTTTTGACTTTCAACATTCATTAAAATAACAATAGGTGCTTTTAATTTTTTGTTAAGAATTCCTTGAGATGTTATTAAGCCAAGCACTTTAGCAACTATTAACCCCAGTCCTGCAGGAATATGATCAATAACAATTCCTTCTCTTATTTTGCGAACTAGAAGCCTATTCTCTTGAGACATTACGCCCCAAAGATAATATTATCTATTGATGTCATTTATTTGCAGAGAATTCGTAGAGAATATCAGAGGATACTTAGAAAAAAATCATGAAAGAACTGGAACTGCTAAGCTTGCTAATCCAAAGAAGAGATATGGAACAAATCCAATCCCGAGAAGTAATAATATTAAAAGTATGATTACGATGTAGTATGCGTCATGAATAGGTTTTGTCTCAAATTTTCTTGTAGGCGAGTCAATCCATACGTGTTTAAATACTCTTGCATAATATCCAACACTAATTGCGATACCTATAGCAACAATTATTGCAAGCCACAGAACACCAGCATCCCAAACTGCAAAGAGAATCAATAATTTTGACCAGAATGCGGCTAATGGAGGGAACCCCAGGAGAGAAAGTAATCCAAATGTTAATCCGGCAGAAGCTGATGGAACTAGTCTTCCAGCACCATTTATTTCGTTAAGTGTACGGATATTAAACATATCAGAAAATATTGCTAGTGATCCAAAAACCAATATATCCGATAACGAGACAGTTAATACATGGAATAATGCTGCTGCAAAACCATATACTGTGAATAATGAAATACCAGCGATTATATAACCTGAATGTGCAATTGATGAATACGCAAATAATCTTAATAAATTTTGTTGATTAAGTGCCATTATATTTCCTACGATAATTGATATTACAGCAAGTCCTGAGAAGATAATAAACAAAAAGTCTCTAAGAGGATAAAATACTAGTGTTGCAAGTCTAATAAGTCCAACATATGTTGCAGCTTTTTCTGCTGAAATTATAAATGCCGTTACTACCGGCGCTGCACCATCAGCCAGATCTGGTAAATACATATGAAATGGAATAAGTGCAAACTTTATTGCGAATGCTACCACAATGAACACCGTAGCGAGTAGTACATACGGATTTGTACTTTGCGTTGCTAATGATATTTTAATTTCTGAAAAAACTGTTGATTGGGTCATCCCAAAGAGCAAGGCAATTCCAAACACTAATAGTATGCTATCCATTGCATCCATTACAAAGAACTTTACTGCGGCTTCTAAACTGCGTAATTT
>JAHKLH010000111.1 GCA_029856635.1 Candidatus Njordarchaeota archaeon | reverse complement strand
TTTGATAAAAGAGGCGGCAATGAGCTCAAGATGATCCAAAGTTTTCTTAAAGAAACCGGGTATAATGGCACCATTGCTCACGTGCTTTTTCTTCTTTCTCTGATTCGTTTTGGTATACTTATTAAATGATAGATTAGCACTAAGATAACGACAATTATCCCAAGAGTCCATGTAATCATTTCAATTAATTCTAGTGAAATTGGCATCATGAAGTCACCTAAATTTTTCACTCATTTAAACAATTAAGTATGTGATATATTTTAACTTCGCTGGTGAAGTAGAGTGCACCTTAGGAAATATTTAGCATTTGTTATCATGATTGTCTTATTATATCTCTTCATATCGCCGCCAAAGCTCTCTGCACAATATATTGTAACCGCAGACGAACTTCCAAGTGAGATTACTGAAGGCGATACTATTAGAATCGTTGCTACGATTTTCAATAATGATAGCTCAGCTGCCGTTGATTTAAAAGCGTTCAACGTCACTATTAGGAGAATCGTGGGAAGATACGTTCCAAGACCAATTAGAACTCTAACAAAGAATCTCACAGGAATTCGGGTTCTCCAGGATAGTAGTTATACTGTGTTTATGGAAATTACATTTGATCTCCCTCCAGATAGATATAACCTAACTGCCTCATTTGTTGTAAGAAAAGTAGGCGAATACCGCGATAAGGTCATATATGTGTGGAGATCGAAGGAAATCGTTGTAAAACCAAAGGGAGTTGTTCCACCAGAAATTCTTTTCGCAATATATTTGATCTCAGCAGGTGTTATTTTGTTTATTGGATGGCTTATTGCTGGAATAATCAAACGCAAGTAAATCATCTAAAGTTCATGCCCAAATCAGTTTAAGGAAGTTTATTAACTTTCGAATTGCCTTACCTCTATGAGAAAGTTTATTCTTCTCTTCAATAGTCATTTCAGCAAATGTTCTATTGTCTCCATTAGGAATAAAAATTGGATCGAATCCAAATCCTTGCGTTCCTCTTGCTTCTTCAGCGATTCTTCCATGCACTACTCCAGTAAATAAATATATATCTCCTTTCCAACAAAAAGCAATCACAGCCCTGAAAAATGCTCTTCGATCTTTTACATTCTTCATCAACCTGAGAATTCCATCAACTCCGATGGTCTTATACACATATGAAGAATAGGGTCCTGGGAATCCCTTTAAAGCATTAATGAATAATCCCGCATCCTCTATGAAGAAATTATCTATTTTCTCCTTTTCTCTAATATACCTTGCTGAAAATAATGCAATCTTTTCTAATTCAGAGCTTTGTATTTCAAGTTTCTCCGCGGGATACATTTCTAATATTACGTCTGGTAAGTTCTTCTTAAAAATGTCAACTACTTCTTTGAACTTTCCCACATTTGATGTTATGAAGAAAATTCTCTTCATTTTCAAAACCTAACTTTTTAATAATGGGGATTTCAAAGTGATTTCTAGAGCATGGGAACTTTTCTGGTTAGATGAAATTGATAAAGCAAAGGAAATAGCACTAAGAGTGTGGAGAAGAACAAGAAATCAGGAGACAAAAGCTCGTGCTGCGTTTCTTTTAGCGATGATTGAAAGCAAGAATGGAAATATCAATGAAGCCTTAGAGTGGGTTAATAAAGCAATTGAATTGGGACTTGATGATGCTAACGTCTATATACTGCAAGCACGTCTATTAATGAAGACGAAAAATTATGCTCAAGCATTAAAAGCAATAAACAGAGCCGAAAAAATTCAAATTAATGAAGAAGAAAATGTAGATTATGAAGTGCTTTTCCTAAAAGCAAAAATCTTAAGTGAACTTGGAAGAAAAGAAGAAGCTAGGCAAATTATTACAGGTTTGCTGGAAATACTTGCCATGGATGATGAAATTCTCGCACTTGCCAAGGAATTAGGAATAATTGTTGATTAACTCCAACGCTTTTGTAATAAGAAAATCCTTAAGTTTTCTTCCAAGAAATCCAATATGATTCTTTTTGGATTCAAAGACCACATTTAATTGAAAATTCAAAATAGTTCCTTTTCAAAAAGTTTTCTGAGAAAAATAAATTTAGGCGAAAAGAATGTCACTTTACGATGCACTAGTGATAAAAGAAGAAAAAATCAAAATTGATAAGAAATTGTGGATTTGCTCAGATTGTTTGAAATTGTTAACACTTAGTGGTGCCCTAAAGGATTTCTTCATTGTTACAATAACTGTAACTGATGCAAAGTGCGAAATATGCGGAAAAAATTATGCGGAATTTTTCGTTGGACCTAAGAAATTAGGAATTTATATTTGTAATTCATGCTTAAGTGAAAAAGGAGGCCAAGTATGGAAGAAATATAGAACAACTAAGAAAGGATTATGTGATCTGTGCAGAAAAAATGAGGGATACTTATATAACATTCCATGAGAGATGTTTATACAATGTATTCTAAATTATCTTTCAAACATTTACCTCTTTTGGATCCAAAAATCATCAGAAAGTACATAAGAGGAATACCTGTTAAGTGGGATTATCATCGTGATTTGCCCCCCATTAGAACTATCGCAAGACCAAATTCAAAAGAATGGAAGAAGAGAGTCAAGGAGGAAATCCGTGCGTTTGAAATTTGGAAAAAATTTAATCCATCCCTTCCCTTCCGTAATCTGAGATGGGATGATAAGTTTTATACGTTCACCGTTGAGGTTAACATCAAACAACTTTTCGGAGTAACTTGGAGTGGAAAAGAATGGATTACTGTCCGAATTGTTATTTCAAGAAACTATCCGCGAACATTGCCTGATTTTGCCAATTATACACCAGAGGATCATGTTTTTCAGAGACTTGTATTCAAAGCAACCAGAGGCTCTCCCTTCTGTATACCACCTGTCTTCTATGGTAAGCTAAGAAAACTCGGTTTACATGCAGGCATAGTACATTTCTTGGATGTATTCCTAACGTGGATTTCATTATTTAAAAAATCATTAAGACTTAATTAGCAGTAAAGTCTCAAAAGAACAAACAAATCAAATACTGCAATTTCTTCTTTCAACAAATTAACCCCAAAACATGAATGATCATGATGGAAATATTTCCCTTATAAGAGTTACGACATTACCACGTATACGAACAAAGCCAGCTTTTTCGAGTTCCTTTAAGAAAGGAATTATGTCGTCACGTCGCATTGAGAGAAAAGAAGAGAGTTCATCAATCGTCGCTTCACGCATCTCCTGTAAGAAAGGCAAAATGTGAAATCGTGGCTCGAACTTTAACATTAAATTGAAGAATTTTGCTACAAGATCAGACATCTGTCTTAATCGTGCCTCTATTTCTTCGGATAACTTTTGCTCTTGTTTTATTGTTGCGCTAACTCTTCGTTCTCTTTCAAATTTCGTTTTCAGATGTAGTATCACTCGACGCAATTCTTGTTTTACATACGCTTTTATTTTTTGTCTTAATTCCAATGGAAGTTCAGTTACCGCATCTCTTATTGCTTGAGCTAAAATGGAGTCAACATTCTGAACAAGAATTCGCATTATATGCCTAACAACGGCCGAAATCAAATAGCGTTCAACACTAGCAGAAATCTCTTTTTCTTGCCGAAGCAATTCACTTTTAACCTTACTTGATAAATCAGACGGTAATGTTTCTGCCATTTTTTTTATGATCCTGGCAGTAAGTGCTTCAGCTAGTTTATCAAGTGCTGCTTCTAAAGACATTTTGACTCCCAAAAACATACATCAGTGAAGTTTATGATTAATTTTTATTAATCCTCCCCTCTTCTGCGAAAGTGTTTACACTATAAAACACCAAAACCGTAAATCCCAACTTTTATTAATAGTTGGGATGAGTAAAATGCACCTTGACATTAAGCAGTTCTTTGACTTAGCGGAATTTGCAGTTAATTATGCTCTTGAACAAGGAGCGAAATGGGCAGAAGCCAGATTACAACGAGATTATTCAAGAGACATATTCATGAGAAACGGAAACATAGATGCCATCGGATTTAGTGATGAATTTGGTATAGGAATACGCGTACTCGTAAACGGTTCACTTTCCTTTGCATCAACCGACAAACTTGATAAGGAAACAATTAAAACTACTGTTAAACAAGCAATTAAAATGGCTCGCGCATTTAAAGGAGACGTAAAAATATCTGAAGAGAAGATGTGGGAGGACCACGTAATTATTAGACCCAAGAAAGATCCTTTTGATATTTCCGAAGGTGATAAAATCGCTTTTATGAAACAAATTGATACAACAGCGCTTGATATCTTTAAAACCAAGAAAATGCAATCAATTAGAACCATAGGACTAAGCTGGTGGCGAACTGAAAAATATTACGTAAACAGTGATGGCGCAAAGATTTTCCAAGTCATACCAAGAATTCACATTTTCGTTAGATTAGTTGGCTTGCATATGGGGCAAGCAGAAGATATTTCCTTCAGTTTAGGTAATGCTGCCGGATGGGAAAAAACAGAATCAAAAGAATGGAGAATATTTGAGCGAACACAGGAGCATGCAGAAGCAATAATTAAAATTTTAACTGAAGCAAAAAAGTGTCCAGAGGGAAAAATGGATGTCGTTCTTGGTCCAAGCGTGTCTGGATTAGCTGCACACGAGGCGGCCGGCCATGGCTATGAGGCTGATCGTATTTGGGGCCGGGAAGGAGCGCAGGCCGGAGAATCTTGGATACGTCCAGACTTTATAGGCAAGAAAGTTGCAAACGATGTGGTTACTGTAATTGATGATCCAACATTGCCTGAAAGTTATGGTTTTTACCTTTATGATGATGAAGGGGTTAAAGCAAGACCAAGGTATCTAATCAAAAATGGAGTAATAAACGAATTTCTACATAATAGAGAAAGTGCTGCAAGATTCGGTACTAAGAGTACGGCTGCCGCTAGAGCATCAGCATACAATCGTGAGCCTATCCCTAGGATGGCAAATACTTTCTGGGCGCCCGGTGATTATACGTTTGAGGAATTAATAGAGGACATAAAGTTTGGAATATACATAAAGGGCTTTGGTGAATGGAATATAGATGATCGACGCTATAACTCTATCTTTGTTTCAAAAGAAGCTTATTTGATTGTAAATGGCGAACTTAAGGAACCCATTAAGTATGCTGTTTTCGAAATAACTACACCAGCATTATACCAATCAATAGATGCCATGTCAAAGCATTTAGAATTCGAGGCAGCAACGTGCGGCAAGGGAGATCCAGGACAGGGCGTGCCTGTTTTCACAGGAGGCCCTCACTGAAGACTTCGCAAAATAGTGATAAAATGTAGATAAGGGGGTGATGAATATGATGATGTCAAAGGATGAACTTTTCTTCATTGGGGAGAAATTACTCGAAGAATTTAAGAAACATATTGATGATTGTGCTCTTCTCTTAACTTCCTCAGTTAAACATCAAGTTCGTTTTGCAAATAACATTATCACCGTAACAAAGACTTGGATTGAGAATACTTTACATGCTTGTGTTGATAAGAACAATAGAGTTGCTGTTTTCTCTATCCCACTTGAAAAAGCATTGAAAAATCCTGAATTGGCTCCAAAAATGGCCTTAGAAATGCTTAAACATGCAAATCCTCGTGAGGATTAT
The DNA here is from genome assembly GCA_029856635.1 of Candidatus Njordarchaeota archaeon. GTDB lineage: Archaea > Asgardarchaeota > Njordarchaeia > Njordarchaeales > JAHKLH01 > JAHKLH01. The sequence continues at coordinate 13 of JAHKLH010000111.1, read as the reverse complement.
GCTCCATTTCCGG
>JAHKLH010000110.1 GCA_029856635.1 Candidatus Njordarchaeota archaeon | reverse complement strand
GTATTCGTATACAACGTTGCATTCGCTAGTGCTGCAGCAGTTGCCTCGGGAATTTCAAATGCTTTGGAAATAAAGGGAAGAAAGGATTATAATGTAGTTGTATGGGGCGGAGATGGAGGTATTCTTGATATTGGATTCGCAACAGTATCTGGTGCCGCTGAGAGAGGAGAGAACATCATTGTTATTTGCTATGATAATGAAGCATACATGAATACTGGAATTCAGAGATCGAGTGGAACTCCTGGCGGTGCTTGGACAACTACAACTCCGCTAGGAAAAACTGAGCAGAAGAAGGCTGCACCATTCATTTTCCTCCTACACAACGCAGTATATGTTGCGACAGCTTCTCCCGCTTATCCTTTGGATCTCTACAATAAGGTAAAGAAAGCAAAGAAGCTTCGGGGATTCAAATACATTCACATTCTTTCTCCATGTCCTCCCGGATGGAGATATCCAGAGAATTTGACAATTAAATTAGGAAAACTTTCAGTTGAAACTGGCTATTGGGCTTTGTGGGAAGCCGAAAGAATTAATGGAAAAATGAAGTTCACTTTATCTCCACCTTCAAGACCATACCTAGATCCAAGTAAACGAAAGCCAATTGAAGAATACATTAAGCACCAGCGTCGTTTTAGAGACAGGGAAATTGCAAAGAAATTAATTCAAGAGTGGATTAACTATCAGTGGAGTCTTATTAAAAGGTTTATGTCTGAAAGTTCTGAAGGCTAGACATAATAGCATTTTTGATGAAAATTTCGTCACTGTTGATATTCTGCAATATTTTACTTTTGTGCTTCTTTTAGAAAAAGTCAGTTAAGTCAATTCTAACTTTGGTAGTTGTTACTTTCTTTTCTTCTTTCGTTATCTTACTTAGTTCTTCCGCCGTATCCATGATGTCAGAGAGTGATTGCCCAGATAGAATAATCCAATCGGTTAATTCAAATATCTTGAACCTCATTGTGTTGAAATCATAGGCCCCATACTGTTTTAGGAGTTGCTTTGCAATTGGTGCGTATTTGAGAACCGTCCTAACATGGACTGTTTTTATTATTCGCCCTCCGCAATATGGACATTTTCTGTACAGGGGCATTCTTCGGAATTTTGCATTACACTTTGAACATCGGAATTTCTGCGTACCGTATGATCTTAGGTTGCCAAGTATATCTGGAAGTATATGTGCTGCGACTATTTTATCTGTCACAAATCGAAGATCAACTGCAGCTATTTTGCTCATCACATCATATTGTTTCTGTAATTTTTCTTGCATGGATCCAAGAGATTTGTATGCTGTTAATGTTGGACCGCCTGCTATATCATCAGTATCATAGGTAAATCCAAAGCCATAAAACTGCTCTGGTTTTCCGATTCTTTTTTCCACATTTTCAATTAATTCTTCTATTTCGTCTGGTTCTGGATATTCTTGCGATTTTCTATAAAACTCAAGAGGAATTCTCCAGCAGATATCCATATTATACACTTCTGTATCTACCTCCAGTGGATTAAGTATTGTTGTCACAACCAGCGGTGCATCCATCATTCCTCCTCTCTGCTTGGGAAGATATTCACGAGAGAAATTAAGCAAAGCATCAAGCAATAATATTACTGAATCCTCATCTCCGTCACAGTTACGTCTTTTCGCGGCATGCCAGTATGGATGAGCAAAAGTACATTTTGCTTTTGTAAAACCAATTATACGTCCTATTATACCAGCTGATGTGTGAGGTGCTAAGCCAATAACAAGATGACCTATTAAATCCTCTTTCTTCTTAACGTTATAAAATGGTTTCATTTTGTAGAATCGCACTAAAAGTTCGTCAATAAATTGTGTTACTCTCACAAGCGCTTCTGCTATTTCCTCATTTATGATTATGTCTTGAGGTTTTAATTCAAGAATTTGATCTTCGCTTTTTAGCTCATTGCCATAGATATCATATCGATAACCTAGTTCTCTAAGTTTCTCAACTGAAACACCAATTTCTCTCGGTCTGAAGTGAGTAAGTGGCGCATCTGTCGCATCAAGTCTGATCGTTCCGTCCTTGAATACGAATAAGTTGTATTTTGCACGTAGAATTCCTTTCTCCAGCGGTTCAGGTAATTTTTTGGCTGATGTTAATCCTTTTACTCCCTTTACATCCTTTGGCAAAGAAATTCCTAATGCATCTGTTGCTCGTCTTAATTCTGATAGGAAATCTATTTCGTATGTTGTATAATTAACTAATGCAGCACCACAACGAGGACATTTTGTAGCAGGTTTAAGGGTTTCGTATCCACATCGTGGACACGTATATCGTAATACAGTCCTACTTCCACATTTTTCACAAACATTTCGAAAAGTCTTTATCTTGCATTTTGGACAATACTTGTTAACTGCCTCAACTGTTGATTTAAGTCTATTTTGTGCCGCCTTAACTATTGATCTAGATCTAGAACCCGCTGCACCCATTGGAAATAGTACATGAACTGGTGGTTTCATCTGACGCATTTTTGCTTTTTCTGGTCGTCCCATTCTTGCTCCTATGAAAACAGGATATTTGTCCTTTACATCTATGCCAGACGTTCTAATTGCTTCTAGTCCATTCATGCTCTTGTTTATTTTAGAAGGATCTATTAACTTCAATAGTTCTTTCAAAGCTTTGAAATCGGCTTCTGATAATTTTATTTTCTGTCCTATTACTTCATGCTCGATGAATAGCTTTTCTAAAATAAGTTTTAATTTCCGCTCATTTGGCAATACACCATCATTTGATCGAAGGATGTAATCACGCAATGTTAATACATCTGCTCCACTAATATTCCTCCAGAAATACGTCCATTTTGGATGCAAAGGAATACCTAATTTCTTAGAAAGTTCAATTGCGAATAAAGGATCATTTTCAGCTTTTTTAATAATGTCCGATATGTCATACTCTTCAGTATTGTATCCCTTCTTTTTTATTGCTTCTTCAAGTTCTTGTTCCCACCAATCTTCAACTATTGGTGATGGCAAAATTGTATGATTATTTTCAAGAAATTCACCAATAGCTACTAACATATCTCCAAGGAATAGAATTTTGTCGATATTGTTTTCAACTTTTTTAGCTTCTTTTAGAGTTCTTATAAACTTAAGGCTTCCATTTTTAAGTCTAACCAATGGTGGTAATATTGATGTTACCGGCATAACTATTGCTCCTTTTCCAGGACGTTCTGGCTTAATTTGTGTACCAACAGCAATAAATGATCCAAGCAAGTACATGGTGACAGGATGAACTCCAACTGCAGCGAGCCCTGTATTTCTACTTCGTCCATAAACGAGTCTAAAACCACCACATGCAGAAGGAGATGCAAATACAGGTCGCCCAATGATTACTTCACTTAGATATTTGAAATCCGGAACTATTTTCTTCCCAAGAGACTCGTTTTTGGACCTCTTATTTTCTTCCTGTTCATCATTTGACTGCTCTTTTAGTTTCTTGTCTAATTCAACAAGCTCCTCTAACCATTCCCAATCTGTAAGATTGAATTTTTTCACATACTTAATTAACTTCTTTGCTTTCGCAATCAAACCATCATTTATTACTAGAACTGCACCACCTCTAACTTTCGGCGTCTCAATATTTGGAATCTTTTGATATGGTCCTGAAACTTCAACATCTAGTGTAGCTTCGCCAGTAATTTCAATGGGTATTCGCTCTATAGCAAAAATTATTTTTTCTCTGCTTACTGGATATTGAAGATTAGCATGCCTAGAGTAGAGAAGAACTTCTTCTACCATTCGCTCTATTTCTAATTGGGACGCCTTGTATGGCTTCAATCCCAATGTTTTTCTTATTACATCAGCAAGTAATACTGTTAAGGCAACTTCCGTTCCACCAGCAGATCGTATGGGACCTGCATAATATACTGCGAGATGTCCACTACGTCTTATAACTACCTTAACAATTCCTTCGAGAGGCGCAGCGACTACTCCTTGTGTTAATATTGCTGTAGCAGCTTTAAGTGCAATTGTCGCTCGCTCTTCCAGATTTTCAAATCCATATTTTCCCTCTGCAATTTCTTTCGCTACAATAAAGGCAATTTCTTCAACTTCTTTACCTTCACGAAGAAGTTCTCTAATCCTTTTCGAAATCCCTGGTGGACCAACCATAGCCTCTACGCGAGAAGCCATGTCATTTACTATGTCTATCTCTGGCTTAAGCACAGGATCCAATCCCTTCTTCCGTGCCTCTTCTGCGACCTTATATGCTTTCTCTACTTTTTCCAAAATCTCTCTGAAGTATGATTCAAGATGTTTTGGATACTTTAGATCAACAGGTATGTCAAAGTATCTATCCACTTTCATTTCACCATTTTCTTTCAACAAATACTTCGTCAAATCTTATTCACATACGGAAAAAATATTTGGTGTAGCACCCCGTGTTGTAAATAAAACTTTATTATAGCTATAAGAGATTGTATGATTCTGCTGTTACATGAGGTCATACTATACCTTTATTTCTATTTCAAGAATTGAAGATTGAGAGTACATTGTGACGAGCATGAATTATGTCTTTGATGCAATAGTCGTGGGAGGGGGTCCCGCGGGATCCGTGACTGCACTAAAGTTGGCTGAAGATGGTTTTGAAGTTGTATTAATTGAAAAGAATTCAGAGAACAAATTTTGGTACAAGCCCTCAGATACCTTATCTCCGAGCTATATAGAAAAAATCTTGGATGTAGAATTAACAGTAGAGAAAGAATTCGAAAACGTGGAATTATATGACCACACTGGAAAGCTGATCGCGGAGTTTGATGCAAATATATTTGCATTAAATAGAATTGCTGTTGGAAAACAATATTATGAATTGTTAAAAGATGCTGGGGTTAAGGTTCTAACAAAAACAGAAGTTAAATCAACTTTTCTCAGAGAAAATCCCAAAGCTACTCCAAGACATGTCGCTTGCTTAGGAAAATTCCACGAAAAGCTTACTGCTAGGCTTATAATTGATGCAAGTGGATTAGAAAGCATAATACGGCAAGAATTATCACAGATAGATACAACATTTCAAATCAAAAGTAGTGATTTAATGTATACTTTGCTTGATGAGTTTTTCGTTGAAAGTGCGAACTTGGATCAGGATAAAATAGCGATAATTCTTGATGAAGACATTGCACCTCTTGGTTACATATGGATAACACCGTTAGAAAAAATTTGGCGTATAGGTATTGCAATGCGAAAATCTAGGAAATATTCCCTTCAATTGCCCTTTAGGATGTTTAATTTGAGAAAACTCTTTCGAATAAAAGGCAACATTGCAAGAAGAACCTTCAGTAATTTACCAGCAAGGAGACCACTAGAAAAATTCGTTCATGATGGAATAATAGAAATTGGAGAAGCCGCATTTCAGTGTGCCCCCATGTATGGCGGAGGAATATATGGAGCAATTAAAATTGCACGAGAACTTCATGGAGAAATAAAGAAGGCATTAGATAGCGAAGAATACCCTACAATAAGGGAATTATGGAGTTGTGAACATCGACTTATTAACCATCTATTTCTAGCATCAGCACTTGAACTAACTTTTCTTTACTTAAATCGTTTAGATGAAAAAACAAGGAAGGAACTAATTGAAAGGAT
>JAHKLH010000011.1 GCA_029856635.1 Candidatus Njordarchaeota archaeon | reverse complement strand
CTAGAACTGTCAGGAGTGTACCCTTATGGCGCCCTAAACCAGTTAAGGAGCGATTTAGGGCAATCGTTGAAAAAATAATTAATAAGCGACCACGATTAGATCGATTTTTCAACATTTATAGAGGGCTATGGACTGGTGTGAGGCACATTTTTGTGATTCCAAAAGATATTGTTATTGAATACAACATAGAGAGAGAATGTCTTAAGCCAATTATTAGAGGAAAAGATATTAAACCATTTTGTGTGACCTGGAATGATATGTATGTTATTTATGCAGTAGGCAAAAATTTCGAAGCACGTTATCCTAATGCTATTGCATGGTTATCACGTTTCAAAAATGTTCTTCAAAAACGCGCCGCAGTGTATATATGGAATCGAGCATGGTACGAACTTGAGGATCCTCTTTCCCCTGAAGACTTTGAAGTAGATAAAATCGTGACACCAGTAGCTACAAATATAAACTCATTTGCATATGATTTCACTAAATATTATTGTACAGACGGTGTAACAATTCTGAGATACTGGAAGAATGAAGAAGAAATGAAATCGTATTTTTCTGAATGGAAGAGGGTTAATGAGCCAGACCTAAATGTTGATGAAGTAATCAATGAAAGTAATGATTTGCTTAAGGAAATAGGAACCAACAAGGAGTCTCTTTGGTTTTTTGTTGGAATATTAAATTCTCATGTTATTGAATTTATTCATAAAATCCGTGGGCAGAGAATCCAGAAAAGAACTAAGCGACCGAAACCAGGCAGATATTTCATGTATGCACCTCCATGGCTAAATGTTTTACCAATTGAAATTCCAGAGAGATCAAAGAGGCATGAAATAATAGATAGATCAAAGAAAATATCTACCATATGCATAAGATTAAATACCACTGAGGATGAAAAGGAAAAAGAGAGACTGAAGGAAGAAATGGAACATTTACTTGTTGAATTAAACGAAATTGTCTTCGAGGTATATGGTCTGACGAAAGAGGAGATAGGTATTATACAGTCTTGGGTATTAAAGAAACGGTAACTAAGTTAAGATTCTCTCGCGTATTTTTTGAACTTTTTCACATACTTTCCATATATCATATGAAGTAGGACCTACATCTTTTTTCCAAACACATTTTCCTCCAACATATGTTGCTTCTACTGAATCTCTCTCAAGCGTATAAACAAGCATCGAATAAATATCATGAAATGGAATAGCATGCGGGGTTTTAAGATTTATTACAACAAAATCAGCAAACTTTCCTGGTTCTAAACTACCTATATATTTCTCTAAACCTAATACTTTTGCTCCCTCTATCGTTGCAAGTCGTACAATTGTCTTTGCTGGCATTAGTTTTGGATCGAGTTTTGTGCCCTTATGAATTAATGCAGCTATTAGCATTTCACGAAACATATTTAATCGGTTATTTGAAGCAGGACCGTCAGTTGCTAGGCCGACGGTAATTCCTTTCTTGAGCATTTCTGGAATTCTTGCAACTCCTGAAGCTAGTTTTAAATTGGATGTAGGGTTATGTAGAACTTTAACTTTTCTTTTTGCGAGAATTTCTAAGTCGTTGTCAGTGGTCCACACAACATGTGCTGCCATGACATCAGGGCCTAAGAATCCTATAGAATCTAAGTATTCAACAGGAGTTTTTCCATGTTTTTCTTTAAATGTCGTGAGTTCCCATTTCGTTTCGGCGAGATGTATATGTATCCTGAACTTAGTATCGTTAGCCATTTCTCTTACTTTCATTAACAGTTCCTTAGAGCAAGTATATGGTGCGTGGGGACCATATGCAAAGAAGATATGGTTTTTAGAGTACTCTTTAGTGTGCCATAACTTTTTCACGTAATCAAGAAATTCCCTTGTAGCTTTAATTGCTTTTTCAGTATCCCCTGCAATATCCAATATTCCTCGCGATAACATCGCGCGAACTCCTGCTTTTAGCACTGCATCAGCAATTCTTTCCTCAAAATAATACATGTCATTGAAAGTTGTGATTCCAGAAGAAAGCATTTCGGCAATTCCATGAAGCGAGCCCCAGTAGACATCATCAGCAGTTAATTTTGCTTCAGCTGGAAAGATATATTTTTCAAGCCACTCCTTTAAGTCAACATCATCCTTTAGTCCGCGTAGAATTGTCATTGGCACATGAGTGTGTGTATTCACAAATCCTGGCATTATTAATGAATGCTTAAAGGTTATTTTTTCTTCAACATCATTGGGAGGTGATTTGGTAATCTTAACGATTATTCCATTTTCATCTACAATAAGCCATGCATTCCTAAATATACGCATCTGGGAATCACAAGTAAGGATAATATTAGCAAAGAAAGTCCACAAAAATAATCACCAAAAAGAAATTAACTACTTTTTCTTTTTCTATTTCTTTTCTTTAATTGTTCAAGGCTTAAAAGCATTAGAGCAGTGAGCAGTTTTCTAACATTTGGTGCGTAAATACCACGATCTACACGACGAAGGAATCCATAACTACATAACCTTTGAAGTTGCTTTCTTGCAATATTTAACTTTATTCCCATGTCAGCTGCGACATCTTGTGCTGTAATTTCACCTCTTTCGATTGCATATAAGAGAATTCTTATTGAACTTTTCCCCAGTCTCCTAAGTCTATTGGTTAGTATTTCAAAGTTCTCCCTGAAGTTATCAAACGAATCTTTGACACGCATGCATATCACACCGGGATGTGTGCTCCCCAAAGTTTGAGTGTAGATATGGATGATACTTAAATTTAACTGTTATCGAGATACTCATTTGTATTTGAGGAGGATATACATTTCAATTAGTTACTAAAATCAAAGAATAAGCGAAGATCGAGTATTAATTTACTTTTAGTTAAGTCTTTTTTGCAGTTTTCCAAAGTCTTGGATATAAATTACGTTCCATCAATACACGAGTTTTGGAAGTTACTTGTCCTCTTGAACTTTTCTTTATTTCGTCAGCATCCATTGCAGTTGTCGCTAATGCAACAATTTCTCCTTTTATGGTTAGAATTGCAACGATATCGTTTTTTCTAATGTTTGGAGAAAAAGCTACAATTCCTGGAACATACAGTTGCGCACCGTAGCAAATAGCTGCCACGGCACCGTCATTGATAATAATACGTGGAAGGTGTAGAATTCCACATTCGGGAGGTAAAATTACTTGTCTAAGTTCATCCTCAATTCCCTCTTCCTTCCATAATGTATAAGCATCAACCAAATCATGAAGTGTTTTTGCATATTTTTCAATGAAGGGGCCTGTTTTTATTCTTCGAAGTTCAATCATGTGAGCACCGCATCCAAGGACATCACCAATGTCGACTACAAGCTTACGAATATAAACACCATGCTGTACATGAGCAATAAATAAAACATCATGGTCTTCTTGCTCAAGGAATTCAAGTTTATATACTGTTCTAACACGTGTTTTCCTAACTACAGCAGAACGAAGAGGAGGTCTCTGATAAATTTTCCCTTCAAACATCTTTAAGACTTTCTTTACCTTCTCGGAAGGTACATCATCATGAAGTCGCATAATGACAACATACATCTTATCGCTAGTTAACCATGTACTAGCAATAGGCGTAGCGCGTTCTAATGCTAAAGGAAGCAATCCAGTTACATGAGGGTCAAGCGTACCACCGTGACCAACGCGCTTTAGTCCAAGAAATTTAGCTACAAATGCAGCGGTTTCATGTGATCCTAAGTTAGGAGGTTTGTCTAAGGGAATAACACCAAAATGAATTAACTTTTCTATTGGTCTATTTCTCGGATTTTCACCCCATTTGGGATTCGTTTCTATTTTTTTCATTATTTTATATTCTAATTCAACCTCAAATGGAAAATTCTCTGGAAGCATTATCTTCTCCTCAGCAAAATTCTTAACTTTGTAGCGATTTCTCTTCTCTTTTTCCTATCTTTGATTCCAGCACATACAAATGTTATTATTCGTGCGGCATAAATTCTTTTGAAAAAATAGTCTGCTGTTTTATACCAATTCAGAAAAGACTTCAATGCGTACTTTTTGGCTTTTTTATCTTCTATCTCCGCAAGGATTTTCCTAAATTCTGCTATAATTTTTTTCCGATCAGCGGACATATGAGATTACCTTCAGTGATGCCGGCTTTCATCATATTTCAGTTTCATTTCTAATCATCATGCAAAATAAAGAATATTTCTAGTTTATTTAAGTTTCTGCAATAAGAAATCAGAATGCCGGCTTATCTTCAGAATATCTGCGACCCAGGTTATCATCATCAAGTAATTAAAAGTTAGGAGAAAATAAAAAATCAGAGATACCGGCCCTCATCACAAAAACTTCAGTACACGGGTAGCTCATCACTCTAAATAAATTAATCTTTTTTGGTGGCTTTAAATGCATATTCACCCAATTAATTGGAGATATGGCACGAACCAAATGAGAGAGATTTTCTCGTATGAGCATTTCATAAAAGTTTGTGCGTTACTTGAATTGAAAACGGCGGAAATTCAAGCAAAATATAAGCTTATTCCACTAACTCAAAGAGACTTGGAGGAAATACGCTTGGCTATAGAGAATCTAGATGTCAAAGAGGTAATTGAAGAGGAGAAAAGGATAAAACATGATATTTTTGCTCTTCTTACTGTATTAGCCAAAAAAACACCGAAAGCAGAATGGCTACATGTTGGTTTAACTTCCGAGGATATTAAAGATACTGCAAGAGTAATCATACTACGAAAGGCACTAAGTCTTGTGATTAAAAAGACAATAGAATTAGCAGAAATCTTGGCCGATTTCGTTGAGAAGTATGCGGATTTAGCTTGTGTTGGTAGAACGCATGGAATACACGCAGCCCCTATAACTCTGGGATACAAGTTTGCTGTTTTCCTAGACGAAATTAAAAGACATATTTCCAGGCTCTTGAATGTTTACCAAGAAATTGGATATGGAAAATTAAGTGGTCCCGTTGGTACACATAATAGTTTAGGAGATCTCGGAGAAAAAATTGAAAAAGAGGTATTAGCTGAATTTAATCTAAGCCCAGCAAAGTCAGCAACGCAATTAGTTCCTCGAGATACGTGGGCACATATGTTTCTTATTCTAGCGATGTTATCCACAACATTACAAAAAATGGCTACAGAAGTCAGGAATCTACAAAGAACTGAGATATTAGAGGTCGCGGAACCATTTTCCCCAACACAAATAGGTTCGTCTGCTCTTCCTCATAAGCAGAATCCAGTAATGTGTGAGAGAGTATCCGGCTTATCAAGAGTTGTTCGAGCATTAGCCCATGCATTTCTAGAAAATACTGTTTTATGGCATGAGAGAGATATGAGTAATTCAGCGCCAGAGCGTTGTATAATGCCTGAGATTTTTCTATTGGTTGATGAGCAACTAGAAAAAATGAAGAAGGTAATATCTGGACTGCGAGTATTCAGGGATAATATCAAGCGAAATCTAGAATTAACATATGGTGCTATTTTTGATGAGACACTGGTCACCTTATTAGTGTTAAAGGGAATTAGCAGAATGAGAGCATATATGATTGTTCGTAAGCTAGTTGAAAAAGCGTTCAAAGAACGTAAGCATTTGAAGGAAATCATATTGGAAGAAAAAGAAATAAAATCAATTTTTTCAGAGGATGAACTGAGAAAAATTTTTGAAATAACTGAACGAATAAAAATTGCAAGAAAAAGAGCTCTTGAAATATTGAAGGAGACACAATTCATGCTTGAGAAATGGAAGCAACAATTAAACAAACTTAAGTGAAAGCTTAATAATTTCTTCATTGCTTTTATGTATATTTTAGCTTTTGTTTTTGTGAGAAAATAGGTCTTTTATTTGGGCGTTAAGATAGGACCATTAATTAAAGAAAAAGGAGTTGGTCGTGAAATAGATGTTAAGTTTTTGGAAGGGAAAATTATCGCGATAGACGCATTACCCACAATTTACGAGATGTTAGCAGTCATAAGAGCAAAAAATGGAGACTACTTACGAGATAGTAAAGGTCGCATTACATCACATCTTGTTGGGTTATTTAACAGAACTGCAAGGATGCTTGCACATGGTATCAAGCCAATTTTTGTATTTGATGGTCCCCCTCATCCCCTAAAAATTCACGAACTAGAACGTCGAAAGAAAATTAAAGAGGAAGCACGGAAAAAACTTGAGGAAGCAAAGAAGCGTGGAGATATTGATGCGATAATTAAATATGCGAAACAGTCGATGGAAATCACAGATCAAGTATTAGGTTCTGCAATAGAGTTATTAAAATTGTTTGGAGTTCCCATAATAATTGCACCACATGATGCAGAAGCACAGTGTGCATACATCGTAAAGAAAGGAGACGCCTACGCTACTGCTTCGCCTGATTTTGATTCTTTTCTTTACGGTTCTCCACGCGTTATTCAGAACCTTAAGATGAGCACGACGAAATTCACGCCAATTTTATATGAACTAAAAGAGGTGTTAGAAAAATTAGGATTAACATACGAGCAGTTAGTTGATATGGCAATATTAATCGGAACTGATTTCAATCCTGGAGGAGTCCGCGGAGTAGGTCCCAAAAGAGCCTATGAATTAATACGACAATATAAATCACTTGAAAGAGTTCTCAAAGTTATTCGATGGGAATGGAAAGTACCCGCAGAGGAGATCAAGAAAGTTTTTCTTAATCCGTCAGTCACTGATAACTACAAAATTGAATTTAAAGATCCTGATTATGATGGCATAATTGAATTCCTTGTGGAAGAGCATGATTTTAATCAACAACGAGTTAAGAAGGAACTCGAGGACGTAAAAAGGAGACTTGAGAAAGAGAAGAAAATAGGAGTAAGGAGACAAGTATCTCTTGAAGCTTTCTTTGGATAGCTCTTGCATCAATAGTAGTAGAAGCGGAGTTTATTCTTAGGTATTTTTAGTCATTCATCTTTGGTCTGTTATCTTTGGGTTATTTTTCAATATTCATAATCCCTTGAAAAATGTTTTTGAATTTTTAAACCATTTTTTAGTGGGGAGTTATCTTGAGCGAGCAGCATGAGAGACGAGAAATAGGGATTGTTACTGCACCAACAAAAACACTCGAGTTTTCTTTTCGAACGCAATATAATATACAATTGGGTCAATTTGTAATGGCTATTGATAGAAATGATGCTCGGCAAATTCTCGCTATGGTTAGGGACATCACGCGAGTTGATAGTACTAGTATATGTGAATGCGAGGTATTAGGAGAATTGCATGGGAATAGACTACGTGAGCCTAAACGTCCTGTTTCGCCTGGATCAACGGTAGTAATACCGCCTGGCGAAATAATCGGAAATATTCTACTCGGAAGTTATAAAGGTCCAAGATTACTCATCGGGCGGTTGATGGCGCATCCAGAGTTGGTTCCAGTGTATTATCCCTTTAATGACTTTGCGCGTCATATTCTCCTTGTTGCTTCTACTGGTGCAGGAAAGAGCTATACGGCATCAGTATTTATTGAGGAAATCTTAAGAAACATGGAAAACGAAAATATAGCTATTTTAATCATAGATGTTCATAATGAATACGGTGGATTAGCACTTTCAAACAAATTTGAAGATCAAGTTCAAGAGTTAGCGGAATTTGGTCTAGAGCCAAGTGGTTTTGAGGATAGGTTACTAATTTTTGACTGGAACTATAATCCCCCACGCATAGGTAAAAATTTTGATGCGCATCGGTTTTCTTTCGTTTTTAGTGCAAAAGACTTTAAATGGTTTATCTACATCGAGGACATAATGAGAAGAAGGAAAAAGAAAGAGATGAGTATTGAAGAAATGATTGATGCTATTCAAATATCTGATCTTCATCCTCAGACTAAAAATGCTATAATTAGACGATTAAAAGCGTTACTAACTAGTGGAGTTCTATCTGATGTTGACCTAGACCCAGAAGATTTCCTTAAACCCGGAAAAGCAACTATCCTTCGACTTGCGGATACGCCTGGCGGCGATATGATGATCCGATTTGTTGTCGCGGATATCTTGAGGAAAGTCTTTGATAAAGCAAAAGCAAGAAAACTTAAAACGAAAGTAATAATTGTGATCGAAGAAGCGCACTTCTTTGCTCCAGCACGTGGTCAGCAAGATCCAGTTAGAGAAATTATAGAACGAATTAGTCGCGAAGGCAGAAAATATGGAGTTTGGTTAATGCTTATTACGCAATCACCTAGAGATCTCGCACCAATTTTATTAACGAATGCAAACTCGTATATTGCACTTCGGTTAAGTCGGAGAGATGCAACACGAGTGGCGGAATATCTTGGAATGAAAATTAGAAAATTAAGAGATTTACTTACGAAACTCGATCCAGGATATGGTTATTTACAGGCGCCATCATTACTTGTGCCAACTTTAGTAAAAATTCGTCCAAGAATGAGCTGTGAAGTAAAAGAGCCACATATAAGTGAAATAGAAGAAAAAGTGAAAGAAATAGCGTTAAAAACAAAACAAATGATTGATGAAATAATCAATAAAAAGTACAAAAAGCTCGAAGAAAAGAAGAAAATTCCAAAGAAGGAGGAGGTTACAGTTCCAAGAGAGCCAAAGAGACGAGAAATAAGAGAAGTAAAAGAGCAAGTATCTCCTCGTCCCATAATTACACCAGGTATGGTTCCAGATATTGGCGAACTTGAGGTAATCGCACATAGACTAAAAGCATCTGTTGCGAATTTAGGACGAAGTGCTTTAAGAGTCGTACAAACACTTGCAAGCTTGGGCGGAGAAGCACCGATTGAGATGTTTCCTGACGTGTCGGAGGAGACGCTGGACGCGTTAATGTGGCTTGGTGTAATTGCGATTAGAAGAGATAAAGTAGTTTTGAATAGAATCTATTTTGAAATACAACTTGGAAAGAAGTTATCTGATGAAAAGTGGCATACCTTACTGGAAATCATAAAGCAAGTATTGTCTCCTGGGCGATCTTAGAGACTAACTAGAAATGCTCTTGCGATGTTGAGAAAGCTGAGCTAGTTTTTGTTGTAGTTGCAATACCTCATTTTCCTCTTTTTCAATTAATCTTATAATTCCGTTTAACAGATTTTGGACGCGCATAGTTTCGTTTTTCACTTCCTCTTCTGTTTGCGTAACAAGGGCTAATGCGTCCGCAAGTGGGACAAGAACAAGTACATCTGCACCAATATTAAGAAGGATCTTCTCTGGTATTGGAAGCTCTGTTGCCACAAATGTCCCAAGTCCAATTCTAACAAAAACTTTTTTGGATGTAACACCTTTCTTTTTAAGTTCGATTAATTCACGAATAGTTTCTCTGGTTCTAACTAATTCCTCAAGTAACACTGAGTTTTGGGTAATTATTGATTGATAAGCTTCTGCTTGTTCACGTAATATTCTTAATCTTGCAAGTTTTTGTGTTATTTTTGCTTGAATTTCTTGCACTGTCATCTTAATCATCATTATTCTTCTACGTAAATCACTGGATTTGATAATAAAGCAATTTTCTTAAGTTTGGGATTTTTTATATTCTCTGGTTTTAGCTCCTCGATCTTAATGATTCTAATTTGCATCCTCTTTAACTTTTGGTTTCCGCCAATATATGAATAAAATTTGTCTAATGCTTCTTCCAAAGACAAAGCACGTACTTCCTTTGCGACGATGAAATCTCTTTTCTTCGCACGATACTTACCGATAATTTTGAATGTTTTTATCTCGCTCACGTGCGATCCCTTTGGTTCTCTATTATTCACAAAAAATTCAAGATTAAAATTAAAAAAGCTATAAATAAACATTAACGATGAGACGCCTGATTTTTCACATTCGCTCATATGGATGCTCTTGCACTTATGATGATTTGACGTGTCTTTATTTGTTTTGTGATGAAATTGGTCGTTTGGCTTCAAAATTATTAGAACTCACAATCAAGTTACAACAAAGTAAAAACAAGACATGTAGGGAGGGTGCAAAAGTATCAACATAAGTGTTCACACTATATTTCTATTAAGCAAACCTTAAAATTCTCTTCAAGGAAAATCCAAATTTAGTTACTAGGTAGGAATTAATAAGTAATAACTATGGTAAATAGCAGAATAAAGAAGCATGGTAATAATTGCGCAGTAATTATTGCATAGATTGGCGTTAGAATTTCCCGATTTATTAACTCATATGTTAGCCACAGAAAGCACCCAAAGTGAATGCCTCCTAAAAATGTTGCAGATATTAAGGCGTGTTCAAGGGAGTGCATTCCAACCATTCGTCTTTTTAGATATGATGTAAAGGAAACACCGAGTATTGATAAAGATAAGAGTGAAATGAAAGAAGATACTAATAGGGCCACCAATTGAATTTCGGTCATATATACACCAGCAATAGCATATAATTCGCATCCGATTACAAATGAAAATATTGATGCGACTAAAGTTTTTTCCTGTCCACTAATCACTTATTTCACCTCTTCTAATTTCAAATAGACAATTTCATCTGCTGCATGTTTTAATGCTGTTGAAAATCCTGGCTCAAATCCAGCAACAACAACTTTTAATCCTTTCTCTTTGCCTTTTTGCACAATTGGTAAACAACGGGTATCGCGGGAAATCACAAACAATACATCATATGGAATCTCCGAGAAAAGAACTCTAGATGCAAACACTGCCAACCAAATATATGGATCAGATTTTGCATCAATTGCATGAACTTCAAATCCAATCAAGTTCAATGCTTTGATTAGAGATGGTGGTGCATCAGATGATACAATGGCAACAGCTTTTTTGAGAACACCATACTCATCAATTTTCTTCCTTAAATCATTCAAAGATACTCTTCTTCCTTCTACTTTCCTAAGGATATTTGGTCCATCTAAAAGGGCAGCAACATATTTCTCGCCTTTAAAGAATTTTCTCAAACGTTCAAGCATGCTTGTAAAGAACGTAATTTCGGACATCATATTTCCCCGTAGACTCCTAGCAAAAACACAAAAAACTATATCAAATATAAGCCAAATATAAACAATGAATAAAAGTTTCGCTACTTCCCAAAAACATAAAAGATATTTTGGGCAAGAGAAGACTCTAGAAGATAAGTCGTAATTATTCATAATCTCAAAAAAGGCGGGAAAAAAACATATATTGAAACGAAATAACTGTGGAAATTCTAATTAAATGCGATTATTTGGACAGTTTATCCAAGGTAATCAAAATGAATAAAGAAAAAGTTTATCCCAAATGAATCATAAGAAAAAAATCCAAGTAGAAAGAATAATAAAGTTGTCTCTAAAAAGAAAAAATGAATTTTGAGTTTCCTTTTCAGAGGTGTTTAGACTATGGCAAGAAAAGCAGCCCCCGTCAAGGAGGCAATAATTGAGGCCGTTCGCTCAGGAAGAACAACTCTCGATGAGATCATAAGCTATGTCTCAGAGAAAACAGGAAAACAACCACGCATTATCAAGGGAATCATCACAAAGATGGTAAAGAGAGGAGAACTAAGAAGGATAGACAATACCTTTGAGCTGGTAGAATAAGCGAGATTTGTATCAGAAGAGGATTTTTTTATTTTTTGGAAATACTATTAAACAGCCTATTTTGTATTGCAAGAAAATTTATTTCACAAAAATATCTCAGAGAATAAGGTTAAAACTGAGATAAAATTGGAGGAACTATCTTTCACGTTTAACTGCCACAAACAAAGGTCTTCCAGCAACAATCCAGAATTCAATCCGCCTACCTATTGAGATTTTGTCTTTCCATTGATCTGGAACTCGAAGAGTCACAGTTTCATAAGTCTCCGAGTCCATTACCTCAATTTCGTTTCCACTTATGTTTATAATTTCTCCCTCGCGCTTTAAAATGGTCGGCACGGGTAATCGGTCAGCAGTGGATTTGATAATTGTTCGTTTTTGACCATCAAAAAGTCCAATTGCAACGATGCGAGCCTTCGCTGCACCATGTTTTCCAGGCTTGCTTTTGCTAATAGATACAACACGGCATGGCTCATTATCAACCATAATGTAGCTGCCTTCTTTTAATTTTGACACCTCAATCCAAGTTTCTACGCCAGACATGACTAGTCACCCTTGATATTTTAAGAAGGGTCTAATAATTAAAAGAGTCTTCAAATAGGGGGTCCTATTAATAACATTTTAAATGATTTTTCTAATTCTTCTTTAATCAAATCTAGGGAGCAAAATGAAGTTTGCCTTATTACTACCTCGTGACATAATTGACGTTAAGCCTATGAGTAAGCGCATAATTCTAGTGGGTAATCAAGATATTCTCGATATGAATGTGAGTGAAAATATAACTGTCAAACATCTTGTTAGACGTGGTAATCTTCGGATTGTTTCTGTTGATTACAAGAAGCCATACATTGCTGTAGGAACTTCTACAGGTGTGTTTTTCTTCTTAGAGGAGAGTTTCAGATATAACGCAGTGTACACTGGTCGCGATACATATGCATTTTTTGGAAAGTTTCGTTGTGGTAAGGAATTCTGCGATGTTGTATTCATTATGCGAGGACTTAAGAAGGAATCCTTTGGTGGTGCTGTAGAAGTGGCGATGATAAAACTAGCGGATGTTGTATCTGGAAAGCGAAAAGGTGTTTTTTCTGGAACTCCTTATTTCTTTGAGTCTCCCTTTATTGGTTTCTGCGAAAACGCTTTTTTGTCTTCTGCATTGTCAAAAATTCTCGTAACTGATGTTGATGGTGATTCGTTAGATGAGCTTATTTTAGTATCTTCATGCCCTGCTGGTTGGACTGTTTTGATAATAAAAGGAAACGAAGAGACGTCCGGATTTCTTTTACCTGACGATGTTCTTTATCCAATTTCTATTCAAAAATATGACATTGATAATGATGGGCAGGATGAATTAGTTATTTTCTCGGAGGCAGAGAAAAATAGCATCATAACTTTTGCAAAAATTATGGTGAATGAAGCAATTATTAGTTCTGTTCGTGTGGATAAGTCTCAGCTTGTTGATGCTGACAGATATTGGGGTGCTTTTCTTGATACTAATGGTGATGGTCTTCCAGAAATATTGATTCTAGCTGAGAAATTACCTGAAGAGGGCAAGATAATGTCCCATGTTAAGGCGTTTTCAATTTATGCTGATGGAAGCATATACAAAATAGGAAGTTTTAAAACTTTACCAATACTAAGGGTTTTTGTCTTTGATATTGATGCTGATGGAAGTGAGGAGATCTTATTACATACAATCAATGGTGTTCACGTGATTAAAATTCCAGAAAAGGCGAAATTGGATGTTTCTAAACGGTTCTTCTTTCCATCATATCTAACGAAAATATATGCTATGAGTGCTAAAGACATGTTACTTGTTGGTAATATTCTAGACGCCGAGAAGGAGAAACTCTTTGGAATTTATTACTCATCTGATGGCATATTGAAACTTCTTGGTACAAGCAATAGTGAACCCATTTCCAGAAAAATTGGTGAGCGAATAGCAATAACATATAGAAGCAATGACTCTTGGCAATTTTTTGGATTTAAAGAAAATAAAATTATTGCAAATGTAAGTGCTCAATTAAATGACAGTATTAAAGATGTGATGTTTACTAATCTTCACAATGAAGATTTGTTTCTTGTGGTATTAAATGATAAGAAAATAATAGGAATTAGTTCAAAAGAGACGCGGGACTTATATCTTGCAAAAGAGAATGAAATTATATTAGGGCTTTCTCAAATTGATATTCCCGTTGCAGTAACGTTGTGTCATAAATCTCAAATCTCGCAATTGAGGATCATAAACCTCGAAAATAAAGAGCAAATTGCTGAACTAACTATTAATAATGATGAAGCACAATACGTATTTTCGAGTGGGATTACTACATTTGCCAAGGAGAATAAGAAATATGTTGCTGTTCTTACAGATCGAAGAATTCTTCTTATACCAAAAACTGGAGATATAGAATCCAGAGAAATAGCAATAGGAAAAACTAATCTTGTAATACCCTTTGATATTGATGGGGATAATGTATCAGAATTTTGTATTATTTCCAGCGTTGGCTCTTTCATTTTTGACATTGATGGTAAAATAAGCAGGCTAAAAAGAAAACCAAGAGCAATAGATTTTATTGTAGAAAAGGGAAAAATATACGCTCTTACATCTGTGGCCGTGGATGTTTTAAAACTTGAACTAAAGGAACTTCTCGCTTATTAAATGGGGACTGCCATGATGAGTAAAGTTGAGAGAATCGTTAGTATGTTAAGAAAGTTTATATGTGTAATTCTTTCTGAATTATGGATTGAAAAGAAAAATGTAGCACTTATAGAAATTCAAAAGAAGGAATCAGAATATCCAAAGATTAGTTTTATTTTGGGCAACGAAAAAGCACGTAATTTCTTTCAAGCGATGGTTTTATGCAATTTTAATTGCATTTTGAAAAAAAGCGAAAAGAAGGAAATCAAGAAGGAGTTAGGATTCGATTTCTTTCAAGCACTAGGTGGATATAGATTAATTAGAGCTGATCCATATGAAAGACAGCCAGTTCGTGATTTGATAAAGTGGATTATCAATGAACCTTTGCCATTATCATTAATTTCGGACTTGAGAAGAAAGTTCGGTGAATTTCTTAAAGATTTTCAAGAAATATCAGAATGTATTTTGAAAGAGTTTCCTGAATTAGTGACTGGTTTTTCAGAGGTAAAAATCAATATCCGAAAGCCAATGAAAATTAAAAGAAAACATCAACCACAATTACTTGCTGACATAATCTTCCATATTCTGACTAATTATGCCACAGATTTTGATATTTTTGAACTACGCAATGTTTTAAAGCGTAAATATGGATTAACCGAAAATGAAGCTAATGAAAAGTTATCTGAATATATAGAAAGCGTTAGTGAAATTCTAAATGCAATAGACTTTTTCATCAATGAATTCATTAAATTTTCCGAAAAAGAGAAACAAGAGTTTATCTCGTTAGTTTTGGAAAAGTTAACATGTAATAAGGAAGGACTCCTAACTCTTATCAATAACTGGAAGAAGATAAGTAAGGAATTTAACGTAGCTCCGAATATAGAATGGCTCGAAAAAATTATTGCTGAAAGCAAAGTGGATGCTCCTAAGTGGAATGAATTAGTTAGGTTCAGCATTAAGCTTAGTAAAAACCCAGAGCAGATTATTGAAATATTGAAGAATCTAGACAGAATTGATTATAAATTAATGCTAGACTTTAGATTTCCACCAAGAGTAATTGCGATGTTCTTTAATGCGTATGGCCTGCTCAAATGTCCAACTGGAATCTTACATAAAGATCTCCAAGACAGATTAGTGCAAGAGATAGAGAAAAACACGTTTGAAATAGAGGAGTTTCTACTTTTGCATTTATACGAGGATATACCACCCCAAACAAAATATCTAATAGCATCTCTAATTTTAGTTAAAACAGCAATTAGTGCAAAATTCAAATTAGGGGATTATAAGACATTATCAAAACGAGCACTTACTCTAGCAAGCGAATTCGTTGGTCAAAAAGTGGCTAGTGAATTATCCAACTGGTTGTTATCAAAAGTCATGAGTAAAATGTAATTAGATGGTCGCCGGTGCTATGTCTAATAAAAAGATATTTCCCACATGAAGTCGCTTGAGATGCCTTTTTGCTGCTTGATAGCAATCCCAAACTTGCTTCTTAGGTGTAACTGGCAAGTCTGTCATCATGAAATCTGGATGAAATATTAGCAATGAATATGGAATATTTGGATCTAACTCAGCTATAAATTTTGCAATTTGTTCAATCTCATTCGCATCAACGTACCCTGGCACCAGCAGTGTAGTTGCCGTTAATATTGGTATCTCTTTTCTTTCATTGTAAAATTCATGGTAAATCATCTCGAAGTTCTTGAAAACTTGATCACGGGCTTTTACTCCCGTTAAAGCATAATAGATCTCTGGTGAAAATGCTTTAAGATCGAATTTTATGATCCCACCACTAACTAATACTTGCTCAGCAACTTTTTTAACTAAAACGGGATTTCCAGCTCCATTCCATTCATAACAAATTCTTAAGATGCGATTTTCGGGTTTTTCTTCAAGAACAATTCTGTTAACATTAATCGAGAATGGGAGTTGAGGCTCCGGACTTCCACCAAAATAACAGATACATGTGCATTTGTGATTATCCAGAATACGACGTGCTAAATCTTGAGCAGATACAATTAAACCCTCTGAAATTCGCTTGTGAGAGAAATTTTGACAGAACAAGCAGTCAAAGTTACAACCATAAAAGAATATTGCATAGTTATAGTATCCATACTCTGGACCGGGTCTTACAGCATATTTCGGATATCCTAACCCTGTCCCAGCCGGACAAAACCATGCCGCACAACAATTTGTAACATGTGGATCCCAATAGGCATATAATACGCCGCGTTTTGCTGTAGATAATGAAACTAATTTACCGTTTTCATTCCATCGTAATCCGCAGAAACCTACATCACCAGGGCCTAATATGCATTCATTTGCACATAAGGTACATTTAAAACCATTGACAGATTTTGGTGGATGGAGAGGTAATCCATAAGGTTTTCTTGCGACTTTATGGGCATTAACAATATAATCAACAGCTTCATTAAAATGACTTTTTAGACAGTCTTTGCATACACCAATAATTCTAGAGATGGGTTTTTCTTCTCCGCAAATTGCGCATACATGTATCCACTTCTTTCGCATATTTCTCAAGTAAAAAACACTCATCTTTTTTATTTTCTTTTTTGAGGGGTCTTTAATGGCAGACTTCACAAGTTTTCTTTACGTTTTCGTGGCATCTATAATCTTAAATATTGCCTACATCATCGTATACGTTAAATTTGTTGATTATAAGAAAATTCAGTTTTATCAATCACGTGTAAGGCAGTGGATGGCTAAACGTAAGAAGGCTCTAATGACGGGAGATCCTAGATTATTACGTGATGTGGCAAAGGAGGCGGAGATAATTAAGAAAATGCAAGCTGAGGTTATGACTGAAACTATGAAACCAATGTTTTTTACGTTCTTCATTTTCATAGTTTTAAGCCTTGTAGCGAGAAATATATTCACAGCATCGGTGATTAGTTTTCCATTTCCTATTTGGTTTGGGGGAGAAACGGAACTTAATGGTTTTTGGACTTTTGTCTTGATGGGATTTTTCCTAAATGCGATCATAAGACCAATAATGAAGTATTGTAACATAATGCAGTGAATTCAGGACGGTCTGGTAATAAAAGAATCAATTAAAGTCGTTCTGCCGGAATTCGTTCTAATTTCCTCATGAAGTCTTCAAGTTTATGCTTTTTAATGGCTTCTAATACTTCTTCGTCACTAGCACCACGGGATATATTAACTCTCAAGTTAAGAGGAATTAAATGGTCAACATTCATTCTTCTTCGCTTTACACCATTGAGTTCCTTTGGTCCCGTAATTAAAACAAAATTTTCGTCAATAATATCAACGATCACTGCTTTTCGTCCAGCGCGTCTGCCGCGCGTGATTACGCAGATTCTGCCGATGTCAAAGAGCTTGGGCATGTCATTCACCCCTTTATTTGTTATAATAACACGACATAATTTCAAAAGCAATAATAATTTAAAATTTGCATGCATGTAAAAAATGTCTGACGTCTTGAGTTTAATAGTTCGAAAAGAGAGCTATAAGATAAAGAACATTACTCTGT
>JAHKLH010000109.1 GCA_029856635.1 Candidatus Njordarchaeota archaeon | reverse complement strand
GAATTTCATACACTCGAGCTAATAGACGAATTACCAAGAATTGTTGCAGTTCAAAGTAATGGTTGTGCACCAATAGTCAAGGCCTTTAAGGAAAAAAAGGAATCTGTAGAACCATGGGGCGAGCCTAAAACAATAGCTCATTCTATAAGTAATCCAAATCCTGCTCTCGCAAGTGGAAATAGAGTACTTAGAATTTTGAGAAAATGTAGTGGTTATGCTGAAGCAGTATCTGATGAAAAAATCTTGAACACTGTTCGATTAATCGCAAGTAAAGAAGGAGTATTCACCGAACCTGCATCAGCTACATCAGTGGCAGTTATTGATATCTTACTTAATGAAAATGTGATTGACAGAACAGATTACATTGTAAGTATTCTTACTGGAAGTGGGCTAAAAGAAATTAAAAGCATAAAAAGCGTAGCAAGAAAGCCAATTAAAGTAAAATCCCTTGAGGAAATTATTGAAAAATGGATGCACACATGAATTGCTTTTTTATGAAGATATCACACGATGAACATGTTTTCTATAGTTTATTCATAACAAACTTCGACAGTTATATGAGCATAGGATCAATTAAAAAATTATCACAAGTGGTTTCCAAACTTGATTCTCAAAATCCACTCAACTCAGATTTGGAAAAATGCGCACCTTGATTTTTAATTAGTGATATTTAGTTTATCTCATCACTACGCAAGACTTTTATCTTATCCTTAGCCGCATTATATAGTTTCTTATCGTTCGTGACAAGAATCAATTGATATTTCTTAGCAAAATAAAGATATGCGGCATCATAAAATGTTAATTGTTCTTTGATTGCTATTTCCATGATTTTATCTAGATCATCTTGAATTCGAATGATGTTTAATTTTTGCACAATATTTGTAATTTCATCCATAAGCGTTACAGCTTCATCCTTCGTTAGAGTCTTAAAAAGTACCGTTTCTTTCCAAATCGCATTACCGATCTCATATATTGTTAAATCCAATATGTACTGGCCTTTAATCAGAGTTTTCCTTCTTTTAACAAGGTCAAGAAATGCATTTGCATCCAAAAGATAACTCATTTACGCTCCCTATCTTCTCTTATACTCCTAGCAACCCGAGTCATATCTACTTTGCTCAAAATATCAGCGCACCTATTGAGACTCTTCATAAACAATTCTTCTTCCCGCCTTTTAACAGCTTCCTCTAAGGCCTCTCTTATAACCTTACTAATGTTTATCCCAAGTCTTTTTGCTTTTTCCTTTAGCTCCTTAGGAACCTTACCAGTCACAACAACAAGCTTACTCATTAAAATCACCAAATAAGTACGTTAGGTAATACCTATTTAAGTATTACATTTCTACAACAATTCCATGCATATAAATAACCGATGAAAGGTACACACTATGAGTAATTTAGCATTTTCGTTGATACTTTCATCGTAAGGTAATAAAATTCATAAAATCAAATTGTATATTCATCGAAATTAGCATGCCAAAGTGAACTAAATTAGAATATCAGCGACAGAATTCCAGGGGATTTTAGGAGTTGAGAAAAAAATAAAAATAAAAAAATTCAATAATGCTGGCTCTTGGTATTATCGGTCTATTCTACGAGCTCGTATTCGTTGTTGACCTTTCTTAGCTCGCCTCTCTTGACCATCTTGGTGATGATTCCCTTGACGATCCTTGCCTGAACTCCAGTCTTCTCAGTCACATAGCTGATAATTTCATCGAGTGTCTTGCGACCTTCTCTTAAAGCTTCAATAATAACCGGTTTTACTTTGGCCATAAATTTTCACCTCTAAATGAGAGAAGGTTATTTAGGTTTTTCATCTTTTTTGGACAATTTTGATAATGTATTCCATTCTGATTTTCGTCACATATTTGGAATGAAATACATTGTCTCCTCTCTTATTAATTTTACAATGTAATGATGTCAAATAAAAAACGGTTTAACCTATCTCATTAGATTAATTTTGAACTTATGTAAATCATTTCCCGTGTTTATTTTTACACTCTACGAAGTTTCTAAAATGATGCTAAATGTCAAGATTTCATTTTAATTGCAATGAAATAAATGACTCGGACATTTACAATCCGATGAGCCAAAATTAGGAATGTATTTAAATCCGTGTTTGATTAAAGACATTGCTACGTGACATTCACATTTCTTATCAAACACAACAAAAATTTTCTTTATGCAAGCATGTTGAAGGAAGTAATCTATGTGCCATCTAATCTTCTTTTCACGAGAAATATGTCGTAATATTCTCCGGTATAAGAGTCCTCTTCTAAATGCTGATCCCACGTAAGCATAGTAGCCAGATTTGAAGTAGATTTCACCCAGTGCTCCTACACGAATTTTCGTATCTTTCTCTAAATAAATTATAAGAACATATGTCCCTTTACGTTCTTGGAGTTCAGATAAATTTGTGATTTCTTTAAAGCCAAGCCTCGTAAGTATTTCTATTAATTCATTGAGTGTTGCTTTGGAATACATATGCATACCTTATTGCATCTTTAATTGAAGTAAATCTTTTCTTCTTTCCCAGAAGCAATTCTGTGCGTTCATTAACCAGTTTAATGATGTGTGCTGTATCTTTTTTTAACTTCTTGAAAACCTCACTTATGTCTTTTTCTTTGCGTGTGAAAATTTTCCCTTCGACTAGAATAGACGCAAAAGCGTTTGCAAATGCTAAGGCTTTAGCGATATCACGTGTTTCTGAGAATTTTATTAGAAATGCTGAGAGAAAAACATCTCCAGTTCCAGTTGGATCTCCTTCAACGTAATAAGTTGGTATATATAGGAATTCCTGGTCTTTTTTAGCTATAGCACCTTTTTCAGCTAAAGTAATTAAACATACTTTTCCTAGAAACTTTTCGACTACATTAAATTCTGTTAGATCCATTTTTACAATATCTGCATTTTGCAATATTTCTAAAACTCGTTCATCTTTCTCTAATACAACATTGCCATTTTTCACTTTACGAATAAAACCTTGTATATCAATTCCAACTATCCGTGCTCTTTTCATTGCTTTTCTTATGGTATTGAGTGTGAATTCATTAAATACAGGATTTATGAATCCCACAGAAAAAATTCGAGGAATTTCTATATTAACTGGTTTTGGATATGATATGATTCTTGACTTCCTTGTGCTATTTTCATAAGTATGTTCAAAGACTATGGAAACATCTGTCTGGATTAATCTACCCGGAAATTTTGGAATTTTCCATGGAAAATCTTTTCCATAACTTCCAAAAAGGTAAACTGGCAAATTGAGAACTACTGGTGGAAGTACAGCATAAAATGCGGGTCCGCCCCACTGTGTATACTTTCGGCCTTTAATGATTATCTTATCAATTGTAAAACTAGCAAGAACAAAAATATCTTTCATTGCTCCTCCTAAATTTTAATTAAATAAACGATAAATCAGAGTATAGCCGACTCATCATTTGTCAGTCGGAACGGCCGTCATCATCCAGAAAGAAAAACCAGAATTTCCATTTTTTATTTAAGTCTCATCGCTATTTTGAAAATCAAATTAAGTCCCGATAGAAACGTTGCAAGTAAATTAAGAATTATGAATACAATATCAAAGAGGATGATTGCATGAATTGTAAGCAATAGGCTTCCAAGCATGTACAAAATAAGAAATTCTATCCTTGTTTTTACTCTTCTTTCTCTTAGATTTCTAACTGTTTCTGGAATCCACGCAATTAATAGGAAAATCAGTCCAAGAAGTCCTATTGGCTCAAACATTGGATGATTCCCTTTGCAAGCAATTTTAATTGAAAAGTGAATTCTTTTAAAAGGAGTGAATAAGAAATGAGTGAGAAAAGAAAAATTATGTCATTTGTTTGGAGCGCTAAGGATGAATTAATTCGTTGTTTCATAGATTACCTCTTTGAGGAAACAGATGTAATTATTACCGAGAATTTGGAAATTCCCCTTGATGGGGAAACTCTCCGATTGTTTGCGAATGAAGAGAGAAAACTTCCAAGATGGCTTGCAATATGGCTTGCTAGAAAAGGTTATGCAAAGATTTTAACTGAGAAAAACCCTGATGAATTACTTGGCAAGTTGAAATCTTTCGAGTTAAAGCAGCGATCGCGTGCAAGTCTAGTTAGTATTCCTCGGGACTTTATAATAGAACTCAAAAGACTCTCTGAAAAGGAAACAGATCCAACATTAAGAAACAAAATTCTTGACCGCTTGACGGAGTTACTTAGAATTCGCGCAATGAAATTATTTGGTGCTGCTTCTACGGCTGTACTGAAACACCAAGAATTACCTCTTATCGAAGACGTTTTTTACAATTTCGCAAGACAACTCATAGAAAATTGGTTAGACGCTCTTAAAGAAATAAGTTTTGAGGAATTACTTAAGGAGATTCTCCTGGAGGAGTAAAGATGGTTATATTCCTCGTCAAGCGTGAATTTTTCAACGCTCTTATTTCAGGTAAAAAGAAAGCAGAACTTCGCGTTGGAAATATGTGGAAAAAAATCGCTGAGAAAATTTTACGTGGCGAATTACGACCAGTCGCAATCTTTCGATGCGGGGGTCTCTATGTAGTACGAGAAATAGATCGAATAGAGGTTTATGAGCATGCAAAACACGCCCTTGCCGGAGGAAAATGGAAAGTTTTAGGAATAAATGCCAAGAGCTTAGGGGAAGCATTAAAGGAACTTAGGAAATTATTT
The DNA here is from genome assembly GCA_029856635.1 of Candidatus Njordarchaeota archaeon. GTDB lineage: Archaea > Asgardarchaeota > Njordarchaeia > Njordarchaeales > JAHKLH01 > JAHKLH01. The sequence continues at coordinate 915 of JAHKLH010000109.1, read as the reverse complement.
CCAAAACTCCCGTTAAAACCAGCCGTACTTTTTTGGCTAAAGGCTCCTAAACATGTTGATTTCGATTTCGTTATGAAAGAGCTTAGACGTGCAAAATAACCGTTAACAAGAATAAAGTGCTTAGTTTATTGAAATTAATCTACTTGTCTTCTCTAATGATACTCAACAATCTCCTACCTTTTTGAGCAATTTTCTTGCTTCTATTCTGCTTAATAGACTCTTTTGTATCAGTTCATGTAATTCATTCGCATTAAATGGTTTTGAAATCATTCCTATCTTAAATCTAATGACTTGTACTTGCTTCTTTGTAATAGGATTCAGGGCTTCTTTAAGTACTGGAAATTTGAAAATGAGAATACCAAATTTCTTCCAGTTAGGCTCTTTCTTAATGTTAATTCCCTTCTTCTCAAGAAACTTTATTAATGCTTGCGATTTCATTCCATAAAGCTTGTGATAAATAACCTCTCGATCATAACCTTCCTGTAGTAAAATCCATTGCGCCATTGCATTTAAGAAATTCCTCCATGCCTCCTTTTGCCTCCAGATAAAATAGTAAACGATGTCATTTAATGAATCAAGAACAATCACACGAGCATCAAAAGCAATAGGTTGTCTAAAATCAAAGTTCTCGCGTAATCTAATTGTAAATGCTGATGAAACAAAAGAAGCTATGACTGAATCGATTTTCTCTACACGTGCTGAAAAAGGAATTTCCTTAAAGAAGAAACTCATCTCATCACTCATAACATAAGCAACACGAATATCAAAGCCACTTTTAGTTATCGTTTCAATAGCCGTCTCAATCATGATTTTATGGAACCGCTCATCAAGCTTCTTTAAACCTAGGTCTTTAGTTAGGGAAGAAAAATTTCGGCCATCACATCTAACAATAAGAAATTTTCCAAAAGGTATTCT
>JAHKLH010000108.1 GCA_029856635.1 Candidatus Njordarchaeota archaeon | reverse complement strand
CCCCAGATAAAATCGATGATCACAAAACCTTATAAGTGCGAAAAGGTAAATAAGAGCGTTTAACTAAAATTGTGGATTTATTTCATATGTATTCATTGGTTATTTACTTATATGTCAATAAATACTTTTAGAAATAGGTGCACAAATTTGCAGACAGGCTATGAAGACATCATTGAACTAGTAACAAAGAAATTTGGTATTTCAAGAGAAGAATTCCAAAAACGCGTAAACGAACTTCTCGCTAAGTATGAGAACTTCATTAGTCCTCGAGCTGCTGCAATAATGGTTGCAAAGGAATTTGGAGTAAGTCCATTCACAATCGTTAATCCTCCCATTATTGGTAGATTAATTGAAGTCGGCCCAGTAAGATATACAAAGTCAACTCCACCGACACCATATGTACTTTTTGCTGTTGTTGATACATCGCAGAGATATAGTTGTGTCGCATTTGGTGAAAAACATGTGAATCTTCTAAGGGATCCAACAAATGATGATCGTGTTATAAGGATTAGAGGATATACTAAAGCTAAGTTTAGAATGGGCAGATTAATTAAAGTTACAGAAACATCAGAGATAGAGCTTTTAGGGGATGATACATTACCGCCAATATTAAAATTAAAGCCTGCATGGGCTGATTCCCTTTTAGATTTAAAACAAAAGAGGGGGACTTACATCTCCCAAGCTCTTGTGATAGAGGAAACTAAAACAGAGTATTTTGTATGTCCAATATGTGGAAAAACATTAGAATTTCAGGATTCTGATCTCGTATGCCCCGAGCACGGAATAGTTGAGCCAAAGACCGCAGTAGTTAAGAGATTAATCATAAGTGATAAAACATTAACTGCGCCAGCTGTTTATTTTGGTAAAACATTTGATGAAGAGCTCATAAATAAGGCAATAACATTCAAAGGTTATTTTAAAGAAGATGAATTACAAATCTTGAAAATATACAATATTTACGAAATAACCTAATAGATAATCGTTACTTTATTCACTCTTTAGCTACATCAGTAATTTTGATCCCCCATAAAAATTAAAAATGTAACTCATAACTTATAATAATGTTAAGATTTAACTGATTTTAGTTTCTCCGAAAGCCATTCATGATATTTCTTCATAATGTCATTTGGTATAGGATTTATTACAATTACTTCCTCAACGCGAGAAAGTTTCTTATCAATGGAGAAAATAATCTTTGTTCCAAGATTACGCGCTAATGCGACTAAATACCCGTCCCATGACTCAATATTATAAGTAGCAGCAATGTCAATGGCATCTATAGCATCATCTATTGAAATATCCTCATACAGTGCTGGAGATCTCGTCATTAATGTATGTACTAGAGCTTTTTTCGCACTAAGTCGTGGAACTCTCAGATAGTTCGTCATAATATGGTATGCTCCAATAAAACAAGTTATAGGAATAATAGCTTTGATTTCTCTAGATAATACTTTCATGAGGAATTCAACTGCATACGTTTTAGCCGGATTTTCAAAATGAGCAATGACTACAAGACCTACATCAACTATTCCCTCAATCAAGTCCAAGTTTCTTTTTAACATAATCCTCACTCATCCATTTAAATGTTGACTCTATTTCAGCGGTAAAGGCTTCAATTTTCATTTTTTGCATTGTCTCGTACCAAACTTGAATACGCTTCTCTAGATCATCATACTTTGTAAGAATAATAGAATTTCCGCGAACTTTAAGTATTAGCTTCGATCCCGGTGTTAAGTTAAGCGTTTGTCTGATTTTCGCTGGTATCACTATTCTTCCTTGAGCATCAATTTTTACTACAATATTGGTATTTGGCATATTATTCACCATATACCAATAATTATGGTATTTTTATTTAAGGATTACGTTTTTGAAGTATTTAGGAGAAAATTTATCGCATATTATCATAAACTGAATGTCAATTAGAATTTACACAAAATCTTTCCTTTAATCTTATTAATTTATGTTTTAATGATTATTATAGTATTCTTAAGTAATTTTTGATAGTGGTGAAATCTATTTGAATAGTTTGACTAAGAAATTAGAAAAGGTATATAAGTTAGTGGGTTGGATAGAGGACCCATTTACTCAAGCAGGAAGAAAAAGATATGAAAATTTCATTAAATTATTTGATAACTTAATTGAACATGAATGGATCTCACAATTATTAAAGAAAAGAAAAATAAAAATTGCTGATGTATGTGGTGGAACAGGCATAGGTGGTGTGGCGTTAGCTAAGGTATTGAGTAAATATACTTCTATTGAATTGTATGTAATTGATCTCAGACAAAGTGCACTAAACATTGCTAAAAGGTTTAGTAAGCAAGAATTAAGCGTAGAAGCAATAACAATATTCCATGATGTTAGAAAGTTGTATGAATTAGGAAAGAAATGGGATATCATTCTCATGACTGGATATTCAATGTCGCATTTTAGTCCTTGGGACGGACTTAAAATATTTGCGAATTTTGGTCATTCTATTACTGATGATGGCATTGTGCTCTTAGATGAATGTGATAGAATATTCCACATATTCTTGCGTGCAGGTTATAAATATGTTTTGCCAGAAAAATTAGATGAAGAATCCGTCACAATTTCCTTACATAAGGAGTACGATCCTATTAGGGGTGAAATAAAGCGAGTATACGTTGACTTAATAAATAAATTGACTGAAGAAGTAAGTATTTACTTTTGGAGCCTATCGGAATTATTAGCATTACTTTGGACCTTCTTTGGAGATATAGACTTCATTCCGAAACAAACTCGTTATTACGGTTTCATTTTAGCTAGAAAACCACGACGTAAATTAACTCCAGATGACTTTGAAAAAGTTCCAAGAGTCCTACAAGGAAAACAAATTTAACTACTATTTTTTAGAACTATTGGCGAAAATCATGGAAATTCTTGGAGAAGAAATGATTTATCGAGGAAGAAAAATTTCGCTTAAAAAGGTTTTCTTAAAAATTCGAGGCAAAACCACTTTTCATGAAGTGGTATTGTTTGGACAAGCAGTAGCTATTTTGCCGTTTAAGGGAAATAAAATTGTGCTTCTCAAACAATATCGAAGCCCCGTCGGAGGATGGATCTATGAAATCCCTGCAGGGAAAATTGAGGAGGGAGAGAGTCCTGAAGAAACATGTGCAAGAGAACTCATTGAAGAAACTGGTTATAAGCCTAATTATCTAGAAAAATTGATTTCAGTTTATACAACACCGGGATATAGCAATGAAGTACTTCATATATTTATTGCAAGAGATCTCAAATTTGTTGGTCAAAGATTAACGGATTATGAGATAATTAAAACTATTGAAATTCCTTATACTGAATTACTTCAGAAAATAAGGAATGGCGAAATAATAGATGGTAAAACAATAATAGCTGTGCTTTATTACGAATTGTTTAAAAGACATAGAGACAAGACTCTCTAGATTAGTTTAGACAATTTTCTTTATTGTTATAGCACTCCCCATACAATTGTTTGCAGCAATTTTAACTTTTTCTAAAAGCTCTTCTGGAATTACTCCTTCTAATTCATTTTGAGGATTTTGTCTATACTCTTTGCGTATTGTCGAATGACCATTCGGAGATAAAGTGAATACTTCTGGTGCATTCATGGCACAGGAGCCACAATTAATGCATTTATTCTTGTCAATTATTACTAAATACTTCGCCATAACTTTTCACCTTTTTTTACTTCATTATAATTTCCCTGAGTGCTTCTGGAAGCTTATTGATTTCTTCTAATATTTTTTCATAAAATTCCTTGGATTCCTCATTCTTTAATTCATTTAAAAAGACATATAACGCATCCAAAATCCACATATAAAGTAGCATTACCCCCTTTGTCCTCTCTAATAATATGAAAAGATTCTCGCACAACTTCCTTAACAGAAGATCTCTGACAGTAGATTTAGGAAGAAGTATTAAAGTATACCCAAGTGATCTCATGAGAAAAGCTAAATAGAATAGAAAATGAAATCTATTAATGTGCCACATTTTAACCATGTTTGGATCAAGTATCTGCAAAATTAACTCTGGCAAATTTAGTATAACTTTCTTTAAATTATAAGAAGTAACAGCAAAAAAATCAAGGAGAGATGCAATATTAACACGATACAGCATAGCATTGCTAATTCTATGATTCTTCTGATTAATAACTGCTCTATTTATGCATTCAGTCACATGATTTAAAAGATTCTGTATCTCGTCCTCAGATATGCTCTTTTTCATCCGAAGTATAATTGTCCGTGGGACATAATATCCAAAGAACATTATTGCTGCACGGTGACAAGAGGATAAGAAATTATCGCCAAAGACAATTTTATTACCATAATCTCTCCAGAAATTGCCAATTGCTGTAAGTAACATTTCAGCATCTTGCATAGATACATCAGATGTGGCAAAACCATGTAATATTGCAAGGATGTATGGCAATAACAAAAATTCAAAGCCCTTCTTGCCCTTAAACTTTTCCAATTTTCTTTGGATTAAACTAACTGTTTTCATCCAGTAACTTAATGTTTTTGGTGCCATCGTTACAGTTTGAATTAAAAGTTGCTTGGAAAGAGCATATGCAGTTATTAGTAGTGAACGTTTATGAAATACTTCAATAGTTTTTGTAAGTAAATGCATATCCGGAATACCAAGGAGTGTTATTAGAAATACGTCTCTTATTTCAGGATCTCCTCTATTAATAATTTCCCAGATTTTAGTTCTATTCTCAATATATAACATTCTTAGTCTAAAAACGGCATTTATATCCCACATTGATTGGAGTCTTTCTACAATCAGAGACTTTAATAAGTCATCCTTAATGGTCTCTGCTACATTCATCAAGTTTTCTATTTTTGGTGCTGGGAAATCTATTGGACGGGAAACTAAAAATACTCCAGCGAGAACATACAATGCTTTTGCTAAATCACCATATTTTGAATGATTAAAAAGAGAAGGTGCCTCCATAAGAACCTTCTTAAAATCTCCGTCCTCAAATGATTTTAATAATCTATCAAAATTAATAACTCCTTTAAACATTCTTGCTATTCTACTTATTATTATTCCTAGCTTTGGAGAAAAAACAACAGGTTTTACAGATTTAACTTCGATTTTAATTCCAGGGGGTTTTAGCATAGATATTAATGCTTGTGTTTCTTCAGCGATCTCTTTTATAACATCTATACCTGATTTTTCAATCAAAAAAAGACTAGCAATTTCCATAGAAATCATTTTCCTAATTCGTGGATCTATTTCTATTTCTTCGACAGTATAGGCTTTTAATAGTTCTGATAATCTACGAGTTATATCATCTATAAATCCCCGTGATTCTAAAGGATCGGTAACTACTACAATGGATAACTCTCCGGCTTTACGTAAATAAAAAATATAATTTCCCATTTTAATTTCTTGTAATTTATCACCAATTTCTACCTCCGCAAATTTCCTAACTGCTTCAAGAAATTGAGACATAAGAATTGCTTTATCTTCCTCAAAAGCTTTAGTAAAAATTTTGATGATGACTGGAATAGAGAGCTCCTTTATCAACATGACAGCATGTATAATTTTAACGCCCTAGCGTTTAAATATTCAAATGTTTCTATCCTTAAGAATTCTTAT
>JAHKLH010000107.1 GCA_029856635.1 Candidatus Njordarchaeota archaeon | reverse complement strand
GTTTTCATGTTTTTTTAAATGGGTGAAAAGATGACAAATAATCGTATCGGTTACGTCGTTAGAGTTGCTCGAGATGCAGTATACATAGCGGTAAACGATAATGTTCTTAAAGATGTTGCCATTCGTGGAAAATTTTTGGAAATTCAAACTAGAAGCGGGAGAAAATTAGTAGGAATAGTAACCTATTTTAATCTGTACGATGAGTTATATCATGCTTCCCGTGGAAGGATAGAAATGATTGAAGAATATGAAAAGCTCATAAGAAGCAGAAATGAGATCATTGTAGCTCTGCTAGGGACATTAATTGATGAAAATGGAAAAAGATATGTTGAAAGAAAAATAGAAACATATCCAACTCCAGGAGATAAAGTTTACATCTTATCAAAGGAAGCTCTAAAGGAGATTTTTGGCAATGGTGATATCAGAATTGGATGTTTAACTACTGAAAAAGATGTATCAGTATGTTTAAATTTGAATGAACTTGCTACAAAGCATCTTGCGATACTCGCGATGACAGGGTCTGGAAAATCTAATGCATTAGGAGTATTAGTTGCAAGAATTATGAAGGAATTTTCGAATTCAAGAATAATTATCATTGATACACATTCAGAATATATTGATTTCGCGAGGAAAGATTCTCCACTTTCTGACAAGGCTATTGTATTTTGTCCACTAGAAAAATTCAAAAAAGTTTATGAAGAAAGGGGAATTCGCGTAAAATCTATTGAGATTCCATATTGGCTTCTTACAATCGAAGAGTGGTTCAGTCTTCTCGGCCTGGATCCTAGAGCAACAAGACAAAGACGAATACTTAGAATGGCTTTAAGAGATATAAAACGAAGAAAATTCAAAGATGCAAAATTAAATGATCCTATTTATTTTACTGTTGAAGAACTGCACAAGAGATTAAGTTCAAGCGCGGGTAGAGACGCCTCCGCTGCGGAAGTTTTAACTAAACTTGAGGATGCGCTTGAGAGCGAAGAATATAACTTTGTTCTTTATCCAGAAAAAACAAAGAAAGTAAGGGAAGAAAAAGGAGATGTAGAAGCATTTTTATCCGTGATTAAGCCACTTCTTTTTGAGCCAGGACTTAAAATAATTGCACTTGGAGGATTATCCGCTGAAGTTCAAATTGCGGTAGTTTCCATGATACTCCGATCATTGTTTAGAATTGCAGTAGAGTCAAAACTTTTAGGTCGACCGATACCTACAATGGTTGCTGTGGAGGAGGCGCACATTTATGCTCCTAAGGATTATTCAGTTCCATCAAAACCAATTTTAGAAAGAATTGCAAAAGAAGGTAGAAAATTTGGTATAGGCTTAATTGTCATAAGCCAGCGACCAAGAGAACTATCAGAAACCGTACTTGCGCAATGCGGAACATTAATAGCTCTAAGAACAGTAAATCCGAGTGACCAAAGACATATACAAAATTCTCTCGAGGATATAACATCAGCCTTAGCTTTATCTCTTCCAGGACTAGGAACAGGAGAAGCAGTTGTTTCTGGAAGAGCCGTATCAATTCCATGCATAGTAAAGATTGACTACTTTGATGAGGTTATGGAACGAGAATATAACAAGAGACTTAGTTTGAGTGGTAAGGATATAGATTTCCGAGAACTTTGGTCCAAACCGTTAGAGGAAGAAGTTATTCATAAAATAATAAGAGAAATTATTCCAGAATACCCGTCAGGAAGCGAAACAACTGAGGAAGCAAAGTCACAGAAAATTACTCAATATCTCTGATAATCATTATGATGTTGCGATATTATGTGGGAGTTTTCCCAACGCATATCTTTCGTAAAATTCTTTCCTTAATACTAGCTAAGTCATTACTAATTTTTTCTATAACTTTATCAAACCACATTTTCGCTTTTTGTACGTCAAATATAGGTAATCCACTATTAGGCTCATAAATTAAAATCGAACCAACTCTAGGATAGATTTCTAAACCATTCCTAATTAGCTCAACTTCACTTTCATCATAAAGTTCCTTTTTAACCAATTTTTCATTAATTGCAAGAATAGCGGCTGTCTCATCAACTCCTGCATGCGCTGGTGATTGATTAAATTCCTCTTTAGTAATTTCACTCGCATAGATCCACCAATGTACTATTGCAATCGGTATTTCATGTTCAAGCCATAATTTTCTCGCTGCATTTCTTATCGCCGTAATATTTCCACCATGTCCATTGATTACGATAAAAAATCTAAGTCCATGCCGCTTTGCTGATAAAATTATTTCATATATGATTCGTTCCAGAGTTTCTTCAGAAATGGCAAATGACCCAGGAAAACCAAGTAAACTCCTTGTTACTCCATAATATATCGGAGGAGCTACTAAAGCATGCAGCTTTTCTGCTATTTTATTAGCAATATATTCAGGAATTAATACATCTGTTCCCAATGGTAAATGCGAACCATGAGCCTCAATTGTGCCTACTGGAATTATAAGTGTATCATTTTTCCTAAGCATCTTCTTTATTTCAACGTAAGTTAACATGTCTATTCTTCGCATTATTTATCACCATATTGAAAGAACATATCCGAATGTGATGAGTTGTAGATAATTTTATTTCTTTTCACATCAGATTATTAGTCAAGGTCTTAGGATACGTTTTCTTCCGGGATTTTTAGTAAAATGTGTGAAATAAACTCAAGGGAAAAATATTTATCATACAATGATATACTTGTTCCAAATTTAGATAGCTTAATTCGCTATTGGTGGTATTATATATGAAAAATACTTTAACCATAGTGAGCACGGTTAGATATAAATGACATACAAAATTAATAGCAAAATTACGTATTTATATTAGAGTTATTGTGTTGCAGAATGATAGATTTAGCGATTGTATCTAAACATGGAGTTCCAATAATTATTGAGAAATTTACTTCCGAGCTTGATGAGAAAGTTGTAGATGCTCATGCTTCATTATTCGAAGCTATTGACACTTATGCAAAATCAGAAATGGGAACAAGTTTGAAAGAAATAAGAATGCAAGATAGAATAATACATGTTGAGAGGATAGGAAGTTTCTCTGTGATTTTAGTGTCGAAAGAATCACTACCATTAATTGATGTTCTAAGGGATTCTCTTAGTAAAATCTTAAAAGAATATGAAAAAGCACCAGATTTACTATTACAGACATCTGAAGATTTGAAGCGAAGTCTACGTGAGATAATTCGCAAATATTCCTTAATCGTAGGAGCAGTAAACTTATTTAAGAAGTTAAAAGAGGACTATACCATGTATCTCAGAGATGAGTTCACAATAGTTAATCTTCCAAAAATAAGAGTAGAGCGACTGAAAGAATATGGTAAGATGCCTAAAAAACAAGTAGTTCCATTACTAGTAAGTGTATCAATATACGATGCTTTTAATCTTATTTCATCTGGGAATCTTCTAAGTGCGTTGAGATTATTGGAGAAGAATCTAAGCGGACAATACGAGAAAATGCTGTTTGCGAAATTAGCAATTCTGCTTCAATATCTCCCAATTCAAAATTTGCCAAATATAAATTTAATAAGACAAGTATTAGATGAAATCACTGATGAAACAATACGGGAATACTTGAAAATGAACTTACAAAGTATTACGGGTATGCACAAACTTAGAGAATTAACGACGTTTATACGCAAAAACAAGCAAGAAATAATGCGAAGATTATGCAATAACAAGGAAAAGCTATATATTTACACGTTTATATTTATTGATGCTTGCGATTCAGAAATTTCAAGAGAAATCATTGACATTTTTAGAACAAGGTCATCATTTCTAACGTGCATGGCAATTGCATTTCTATTCTTGTCAAATATCAAGGATTTTATAGAACTGAAAGATACTAGTCAATTAGTAGAATATTTATCATATATTCAGTCAAAGATAGATACAAGGGTGAGAGGATACGAATGGCTTTTTCTTCCAAAATTATTATTACTTTGGGATGAGAGTATCAAAAAATGGCAATCAAAACCAAGTGCATTTCTATCCGATGTAAAAAACATATATTCGTTCTGGAGAACATACTGTAAAAAAGCGAAAATGGACTTTATTCCAGTTCACATTAGGTTATTTATTGACATACTTGGTTGCATAATTCCAGTTTTAATTTTGATAAAGTATGCTCATATGTCAGATAAGGAAATTAAAGAGATGGCAAAAGAGATTAAAAAACTTACGGAAAATCATATGCAATTATCAGAAATAATGAGAAAAACTAAAAGAACTCATCCAATATTATTCTTCATCGAAGAAATGTTCTTATTCCTAGCATATGCAAAATCATTAGTACTCTTAAACATTTTCTCCCCAAAACTTTTAGATTACATTATAACTAGGCTTAATGTTAGCTTTGTATTTGAAACAGAAAAACAGTTTGAAACATATGCTTACATCTATTTACTTACACTATTTAAAATCATTGAAGTATTAATTACAACATTTTCGGAGGAGAAAATGAGAGAATACACTAATATAATCCTGAGATACATGAAAGAATTTGATTTCATAAGCAATAAAACAATAATCTGGATTTTACTTAGAGTATAATTATCCTCCACCCCCAGGAGGAAAAATGTCAATTTCATCTCCATCTTTAATCTTTAAATCACTTAAGAACTTTATGTTTATTCCGTTAATTAGGATCATGAATCCTTCCCTAATTTTTCCATTCTCAATAACATATTTCTTCAAATCTGGTAATTCATTAAAAACATCAAGAAGATCAACACGATTCTTATTTAGATTTACTTCCTTCGTTTTCCATTGCAACTTTTCCCTAAGGGTAGCATAAACAGATATCTTCACTTTCATTGATATTCCCAGAAGGAGATAATACCTACGGCATTTTAATTTTTAAGAATAAAAAGTAGATGAGATACACTTTGCGTATCTATAGAATCTAGGGTGACGAGGGCTCCGGCTTAAAAGACGGGGCAGACCCCACATCAACCGGGGCGCATAGCGCCCCACATAAACACATAAAAACACGTGGGTCTGCCCCTTGCCGGAGCCCCCACCACTTCCCCTTGCAAATTATATAGAATACAGAATGTTTTTAAAGATTATTTTAATAGGATTTTTCAAATTTTTTATTTTATACATTCATTACGGAGTTATCAATTATTTTGTGTTTCCTGAATGTACCTAAAGTGGGACATTAAAGTATTTTCATGATAATCTTTATGCTGATATGGTTTAGCTCTCATTAGCATAGTGCCATAAGATTTTCTTTAGCAACTAAAAGCACTGAATCCCCTTTCTTACATCACCCCTCAAATCCCTTTCTGAAAATAACAGGGATCCATCACCACAACTCATGCACAAGCTGATATTCACGCTCTGCGGCGCAATGCGTGTTCTGCCTCGGTGGGTTCTTAAATGGAAAATAATATTTTGTATGTGGATCAAAGACTGTGGTTGGTCATATTTACACTTTTGCACTTACGATGATTTAATGATTTTTATTTGTTTTGTTATTAAATTGGTAGTATAGTTTCAGAAATTATTAGAATTTGCAATCAAGTTGGAAACAAAGCTTGCCCCATGTGTGGCGGCAAAGGTTACATCATGAGAAATGAAGCTAAGGGAGAAATCATGATGTGATTACTTATGCTT
>JAHKLH010000106.1 GCA_029856635.1 Candidatus Njordarchaeota archaeon | reverse complement strand
TAGTTACAATAAGGCTAACTGAAGAGCAATTCAAGAAAATTAAGGAACTCGCTGATGAGCTTCAAATGGAGGTGAGAGAATTACTCGAATATGCTTTAAGCTTTGATACGGAAAACCTTAAGTTAAGGGTGATTCTTGAACTACTAAAACAAAAGAAAATCACTGTGTGGAGAACTGCGCGGATTCTTGGTATTTCATTTAGAGAGATGGAAGAAATAATGAAAAAATATAACATTCCTTATCCAATATCTGCAGAGAGTGTGTTAAGTGAAATCGAAGATATCAAAAACAGTGAGTAATTCAGATCCATTAATAAATTTAGCAGACTGTTGAACTGGCGAATAACATAAGGACATTTGCTTGAAAATTTCAGATTGCTAAAGGAGAATAAACAACATTAATTGTTTTAATTTCTTATACATTTGGGAGCATAATGAATAATTATGAAATAGCAAAGAGTTGGTTTAGATTAGCACTTGCTGACTGGAGGGTTGTTGAAAAACTTGATATTAATGAAAACCGTGGTGCAATAGTTTATCATCTTCAGCAATTTGTCGAGAAACTTTGTAAAGGAATTATTGCTGTGCTTGGATTTGAGCCCCCAAGGACTCATACTTCATCAACAGAAATTGATAGAATTTTAGCTGATATTTACGTAGGCTCTTTAAGATTAAACGTTGATAATGAGACTCTAAGGGATCTTGAAAGACTTTCATCATTAGCGAAGACATTTGAGGATGAGGGAACTCGTCCTAGATACGGTGTTAGGCATGCTAATAGAATAATTCTTCCAGACGAATACTACTCAACCGATATCGTGAGGCTTTTTATTGATGATGCGAAGATGATTGCTGAAATAACTTTTAGAATTTTAAGAAGATTGAATTTTTGCACGGAAGCTGAGGATATTTGTGGTGAGTTAATTGGAATATCCAGAAGAAATGCTTAGGGAGATTAAAAATAATCTTAAAGAACACGAAATTCCTGAATTTTATTCGAAAATAATACATGAATTTGTCGAGAAATTGTCATCTTTTGTTAGAATTACTGGAGTTCTCCTTTACGGTAGTGTTGCTCGAGGCAGTGCGATCTATAGGAAAAGCGACATAGATTTAATAATTGTATCTCCAGATTTTCCAGAAGATTATTCAGAGTTGATCAAATTGCGAAGAAAAATAAGACCAATGCTTCCCGGCGGTGTTGATTCCCTGTGGGTTTCTGAAAAGGAATTAGAACAAATGTTTTTAGGACTCACTGGTTTTATTCTTGATGCTTTGTATGAGGGAATAATCCTATACGATGAAAATGGATTCTTAAGTAGTTTAAGAAACCGGCTTTTACGCTGTATAGAGAAAGGTGTTCTCAAACGTTACGGACGAATGTGGATGTTACCAGTTAAGAAATTTGGAGAGAAAGTTGAAGTTAAAATATAACTAAATCCACGTTTTAAAGCAATAATGTGCAATGTAAAGATTAAAAGGTTCTCTATTATGAGGAAACTCACGAAAATTATTAGCGACAACATTAACAGAAGTCAATGATATTCGATGGAAAAATTGATTCGTTAGTATCGTAAACTATTGAAAATATGCAAATTCATCTTTTAATAGTTTACTTTTTCAGTATATTCTTTATAATTCTTCTTTTGGAATGACATCAACAACAAACCTTGCCGCCATTTGGTACTCTTTCTCTATTTGTCTCGCGATTTCTAGGACTTTGTCTATGTCTTCATCACTTCTATTTCGAATGACAACACGAACATTAAAATCGCCAAAATCTCCGGATTCGACCAAAACAAGACGTTCCTTAAATTTCTCCACAAGTTTTTCAAAAAGAGAAATTATTAGTGGATCTATTTTCATCAATTTTGATTGCACTATTAGCCTCAATGGCAATTTTGTTCACCATTAAATGTGTATTTCTCAAAATGAATAGAACAATTAGATATAAAATGTAAATGTGTTCCAAGCGAGTTGTATAATATTAGTTTAAAAACATGCTTAAAAATAATTCCTTTAATTAGTTTAAGCATGAATTATGTAGAATGATTATCAAACGTAAGCATAAATGTAGAAAATTTAAATTTTAATTGGTCTCCCGAACTTTCTTTATTTCATTAATTAAAATTTCCCTTGGTAATACTACTGGAATGCTAAGAATATCAGTAATAATTCTCTTGTGTGCAAAAGAATACCCAATACAGTCCATAACAATTGCTTGTGAATTCTCTAGTGTTTTTACTTTTTGTAGCAACAGAGTTTGCGTTGATTCGTAAGGCGATAATGAGATTACCCCAGTGATTTTTGCTACTTTGCTCCACTTCCCTACTGCTTTGGGTATTTGTTCAGGGAGGGGTACTATTATTCCGAGCTTTTCGATTTTTCTATTCATGATTTCCCTAACCATTAATTCGAATGGTTTTATTAGCTTTTTACTATGTAACTCTGGGAAGTCATCAGTGCATAGTAAAATGATGATGTCAGCTATTTTCTCGCACTCTTGTACAAGTTTCTCAAGTAATGGTAGAATCCTTTTTCTGCTGACTTTTATCGATTCCCCTGAACGAAGTCTCGTAATCAGTGTGTCTTCTTCGGATTCTGGTAAAAATGACTTCAGATGAACTTCATCAATCATGTCTAATGCTCCTTTTTCGAATATTGTTACGTTCTGTAGCTTAAGTTTAGGAAGGATTTCTCCTAAGACATCATCACGTGGGCTTTGTCCTATTGTTATAAAAGCAATTTTCATTATTTAATCCCTGCGAGCAATCTTATTTTATTTGTTAAGTCGCCATAGATTTTCTTAAGTATTTCGAATTCCTTTGCATCATAAAATTGACACTGGTTTCTCCCGAATTCTTTCGCAACTTCGACGGAGAATGTTGTAGCTCTTTCGAGAGAGTAAATGTAATTTGCACCAGTTGCGCAACCAGAAATTGGGTTTCTTGAGGTGAGTGCAACTCCCACAACGGGTGCATTAGTTATAAGCCAAGGAAGCATCATTGTATTAATATGATAAACGTTTATATTTGCAGGTAAAATATCTTGCATGGTTATGGGGACAACGGCAGCTGGTTTATCCATAACTCTTTCATATATCTTTATCAAATCATCGCTTACTTTAAGGATTATTCCTTCTTTTACGGTTGGAGTTATAGCAAATCCCTCTACTTTGATTACCTTATTCGCCTTCGTAGCATCAATTGACAAAATTGCATCCATTCGAGGATCTACTTCCATTCTAAGCAAAGTCATCATGTCGACGGGAGAACCAACAAATGGTTTTGGTTTATGTGGAATGATTGGAGAATGAGTCGAAATATGGGTTGTGATAATTATATTACAATTAATATAGTCTCCCCTAGTTTTCATCTCGGCCAACTTAAACGCAACAGCTAATGCCACAATAGCACCATCAGCGTCCGATACAAGTCCAACAAAGTGAGGCCTTGCACCTACTCCGCCTAATCGTCCAATTATTCCGAGAGTTTTTGTTTGTTTTCCTGATTCTTCTTTTACAAATTCAATGACAATTTTTACGAAAAGTGTTTTTCCTTTGAATCCCTTTAATTCTTTTAATTCATAATTCTCTATGTTGTATTTTTTGAAAAACTTCTCAACGTCGTCAGGAAGTACTTCCCTTCTATCAAGCAAGTCAATTGCATCAATAACATGTTTCATACAACTCATGTTCATCACCATAATATGTAATAGAGGATTTAGTGTACAATGATTCATGTCTTACACTTACAAAACAGTTAAACGAGTATTCATAACAACAGATTCAAAATTCATTGAAGAAACTATTAGATATGGATTTTGTAAGCATCATCATTTTAGCATAAACAGTTAGGCTTTCTTACACTCGAATGTGATATTTGGAGATTTCCTTTATTAATGCAAAAAGCATAAAAGTATTATTGCGAAAGTAATGTTAAATAAATTTTTGGCTTTTCTTTTTGGAAAAGTGGGTGTGGGATGTGGGAAAAATTGTAAAGATAGATAGTAAATGGAGGATTCTTATTCCAAAAGATTTTAGAGATGACTTTAAGCCTGGAGAAGAAGTTATAATTGAAAAGGGCGGAAAAGGTTTATTAATAATTAGGAAAAAACCGCGAAATGCCAAGGAAATATTAGACAAGATAAAAGAAATAAAACTTGAGGGGGATCCAAATAGAATTTTCGATGATGCAGCAAAAGTAAAAGACATGTATTGGGGATTAGAATGATGATACTTGATGCGGATATTTTATCTTATGCTCTTTATGATAAACATATTGCACATGAATACTGCTGGAAGATGATTAAAGATGGAATACAAGGAAAATTTGACGTGTACCTAACGCATACAACAATTCTTGAAGCATATAATGTACTTTTTTGGCATTATAAAGTCAGACCAAGGATGAAATTACTTAAGAAAATAAAGTTGGTTGCGGAAAATTTAAAGATCGTACCACCATCAATAAGGGGTATAGAAATAGCATTAGAAGAAAACATTCCACTAGGAGATGGAATTTTAATAGCCACTGCTGTAGATAATAGAATTCCAATTATTGTGTCAAATGATGCTGATATAATAAAAGTGGCACCCAAGTATGGAATCTTTGTAAACAATCCAATTCCTAAAGAAATACGAGAAAAAATGAAATAATATCAGTTCCTATAGCGCTTAATTATAACAATAAGAATTTTTCGATAAAGATCGCCGTGAGGTAATGCATTAAATTTCACTATGAGAGGATCTAATATAATGTTATAAAAATACTGCTAAATTCAATTAAGGTGAAAACGAATAGAAAATGGATGTAATGAGGAATTCTTGGATATTGGCAAAGCGGCTTTTGGAGAAAAATCATCTTTCTTTCAAGAATTTAATTATATTATCGAATTCTGCTTTGATTTTCTCTTTCTTCACTAATGTATGACCGACAGGTATGAATCTCTCACTGTAATCCAGAAATCGTTTCACGAATTCGCTGAATGGTATATTTATTCGTTTTACATTTCCTATAAAGAATATGTATTCCCAAGTTCGCCCATTGCTTCTTCCCCATAATTTTTCTGCTAGTTCTTCATCATGCATTTTTCCTATTATGAATCCCCAGTAAATGATTTTTCCTTTTGAGTAAAATAACACTATATCACCTTTCTCAAGTGCATTCCATGTTTTTTCTGCTCTTTTTCCATACATAATTCCCCATATTGCAAACTGTTGTTGTTTAAGTTTTTTCACGAGCTCATCGGGTAAGTCTGGTCTTATTTTGCGTAATTCTTCAATTGTCCATAGTTTTTCAACGGTATTTTTTAGATGTTGAACCGCTTTTTCTCCGCTTGCTGGTGCAATTAAAATTTTATGAGGCATTTTCAGATCCCGAGTGCTTTTAAAATATAAATAGTTAATGAAAAGACAAACACATGGTAAAAAAATAGTTGAATATGATTTCAATAGGATAATTATGTAAGTATAACTTTAGAGAAATAATTACCTGAAGAGTCCTCATTATTTTAGTTTATATTTTTGCTATTGTCTTGCAAGATTTTTTATTACAAAACTTCATAGTGAATGTAGAATTATATTTATTTAATTAAGACGCTTTTGTATGTAATCACGCTCATGTTGACACTTTTGCATTTATG
>JAHKLH010000105.1 GCA_029856635.1 Candidatus Njordarchaeota archaeon | reverse complement strand
GCATATTAATTTTTGAAGATATTGGTTGGGAATAAATGTGAAGTTAACGAAAAAACTTTTGCTCAAATTAAAGCGCTTTCCTTTTTGGAGAAAAATACGCGATAAAAATTGGATTCCTATGACTGCAGATCAAATAGTAGAATTCTTCAACGATACAGAATTCAAAGAGATAAAATACGTAAAAGCAACTTTTGGTGATGAATTGCATTTGTTTCAAAACGGAATATGGGCATATGTGATAGTAAGACTCAATGATATTTTTTACATCAGAAGAGTGAATTTGCCCTATGAGGAATGGATTGCATACACAACAACAATAAATTTCCCACTGATAGCGCCTTGGCTTATTGTAATAAATATATGGAAATACTGGATCAAAAAATATGGTTGGCCAAAATTCATAGCACAACTAGCAACGCCAATTATTGCATGGTGGCTAAGTGGAGTAATTCCAGTATTAATTTTCCATCCCGCACTTATTGAAGAAAACATAATACTGGCTCTATGGTTGCCACTAATGGTGGGATTCATGATAGGATTCTTTATCCATGATATAGTCGGTCTTACTGTGGGAATCATATCATTTGTATTTATGATAATACTAATTTGGAGGTTCTTGATATATGAAGAAAAGAAAATACATGTTAAGCAACTTCCAAAAAATTAGAGTTAAAAAATAAAAAAGAAATTATCTATGCTGGAGGTAGTGCCTTGTAGATTTCATGCACTGGAATACCACGCTTAGTATTGTAGTATGAATATGCCGAGAATATTATAACTCCAAGTGTAAGCCAGCCAATTACTAAGAGTAAGTCAGGAGTAACAGCTACAACTGAAGGTCCAGCAGCATAGAATGTACCTTGGACTAGATATACGAATAAGGTCATACCAAAGAACGCTAAAATACCAATGATTATCATTAATATTTTAGCGTACTTTATACCAGCAAGTGGAGATTCCTTGAAGATATCTTCTCTAAAAATGGGGGCCAAAACAGCTGCTAATGCCACAAACATATCTGGGAAAATCCAAGACCAACATGCAACTTGATCAAGAAATGCAAAGATTCCATACACCCACCAGCCCCAACACATTGCACAAGAAATTATACTTAGAATTAATATGAGCAAGTTGGCATAAATTGGGCTTCTTAGAGTTGGGTGAATCTTGGTTAAGAATGTTGGGAATACTCTGTCAAATGCCCAAGCGAAAACGAATCTTGTTAGGTATAGGTAGAATGGTGGAATATCATTCCATAGCCAAATCGCTGCGGACGCTGCATAAAATGCTGCTAATCCCATGTTTTGTGATAGAATTCCAGCAAAGAATGGTAAGTTTGGAGTTACAATACGAACTTCTTCAGGAGATACTCCCATATAGTCAGCATAGAGTCTCTTAAGCGCCTCTGTTCTAGTCACATTCCATTCTTCTGCATAATGCGGTCCAACAGTGTAGTAGTTGTATGTATATGCTCTTATGAATGGATCACATGCACCAAACATTACAGTTGATACGCTGACATAATATGCCATAATGAAGAATGTTCCAAGAGCCGTTCCAACCATTTGAGTCTTTGTTGGAATCTTTACCTCTCCTGCTACTGCTGTTGGCGGAGTTGCTGGGGAACCATAAGCCCAAATAGCAGCATAGATAGCAGCGTTCATTGTTTGTGTCCAACTAAATGTTGTCCACTTTGCTGGATCAAAACCATTGTCTTCGGCAATTGCCATTGTTGCATCATAGTGTCCACGTCCCATGAATGAATCCCAAATTTCCCTGAACCTGTCTGGAGAGACTGCTGCAATTCCCCAATTAGCTCCATATGTTATTAGGATCATTATGCTACCAACTACTGGAATAGTCCATAATGCTTGAATTATCCTTACGAGAGTTGTGATTCTTAGTGAACAAATTATGAATGCTATAATTAAGAACACAATTCCTAACCATAATGAGTTGAATGGATCCATCAACCATTCTGCTGCTCCAACAATTCCTGGATTATTAAATGCGATTCCAACGCACCATAACATTGTTCCCCAGAAGTAGACGTCATAGTACGCGATAATACCGATTAGCAACCAACCGCCTAGGAATGATACCCAGCTAATTAGGAATCCCCAAATTGGTGATATAATTCTGCTTACGAAAATGTAGCTTCCTCCAGATCTTGGCATCATTATTGCAAGAAATGCATAACAGATTGCAACCAATAGAACAGGAATTCCCGCAATTAAGAATGCTAAACCGACATGCGAGCCAGGATATAATGCTCCGTTCTTAACTGATAGTAGATTAATTCCGCCTCCAATAGCGTATGACATTGTTATTGTCATTAGACCAAATGGCCCGATTTCTCTTACAAGACCAGTTGCTCTTCGTGCGAAAATAGGAATTGCCTCTTCTTCTCCACCTCCTGTCATTTTATCACCAAAAAGTATTCGTTCTACTATGTTAACATAATAATATATTTAAGAATATATATTTCATCGATATATTTCTTGAAATAAAGTATATGCAATCTCAAATAGTATATTCCTTTTATAATGAATATACAATAAACATAATCTTAAGCAACTATAATATTTTTTATACTCCGCGAAAATGCTTAATTAGAAAGAAAGTGGGCAACATATTGAGTGTTATTTAAGAGAAAACATTTTGTGACTAATTATAGGGAACTGTGAGAAATTTTGTTATTCTTTATTGTCGAGAAATATTTATTACTATGTTTTTAGATTTAAAGGAAAGAGTGAAATTAGAAATGAAAAAACATGTGAAAGAAAAACCATTTTATGATTTGGGGAAAAAGCCACACTTGGATTCTATAAAAAGTGTTATACTTCTTCTTGATGGTTATTTAGCATGGTTTTTCGATGATCCTGCACCCTTTAGTCAAGCAATAAGACAAGGAGCTTTGGGAAGAGAATTTGCTTTGGAATGGAGGAAAATTGAAAAAGTTTTACAAAAAATTGCATATAGTGTTAGATTAATTCCTGATGCTAAGAAACACATTTTTATGCAGGGCGTATACAGGATACTTAGTTTTCTTCTCATTACCATAGCATTCGGTCTTGCTATAACTGGTCCTTACATTAGTGGTTCTCTAACAGCCTTTATGTATATTAATGCCGCTACTATCATCTTAGTGAATTTAGGAGGTTTATTCCTCGTTCTTTCTTGGAAGGAAGGAAAGAGGTTTGCGGAAATACTTGATCAGTATTCTCGTACACATCCAGAGAAATTTAAGTTAAAAAGAGATTATCTAAGAAGTGTTGTGCAGAAATTGATATACTCGTTAGCATATTATGCTAAAAAGCAAGGGAAGGATTTAGACAAAGTGAAATTTAAATTATTCAATGCATTTTATCGGGGAATTGCCATAGTGAAAAAACCAAAATGGTTCAGGAAAAGATACATAGTTAAGTTTAATCCATCAGAATTACCTTTTTGATAGGATTGGTAATGAAAAAGATTTCTTTTCTTGAAATCCTATTAGCGACTTTCTTCTGGGGATCGATGGTTGTAGCTGGTAAAATTGCATGTAAGTATGGAGCAACTCCGCTAAGTGTTGCAACGTATAGGCATCTTTTTGTCAGTATCTTCTGTGTCATATTTATTCTCCGAAGAAAATCGAGAAAACTGCATTTACCAATCATAGTTATTGGTGCTCTTTCATTTCCAGTTATGTCCTTTAGCTATTTCTTAACGGCTGAATTAGTAAGTGCTTCCTTTGCAGCTTTTATGATAAATACTGCACCAATCTACGTCTTGCTTTTTTCATTTTTGATATTTAAGGAAAAGTTAACCAAGGTAAAAATTATTTGTTTGATTATGGCATTAATTGGAATGTACTTGTTAACATTACCTGTGTTCACTTTTTCAGTCATTGGAGTAGTTTCTGGAATAATTTCAGGTATTTCGTATGCATCTATAACGACAACCGCGAAGTACTATTTAGAGAAGGAAGTCGAATTAGAGCAAATTATATTTGAAATGCTATTATTTTCACCAATTTTATTGATAATTGTTTCATTAATATCTGATGATATTCTGAAAATAACACCGTATTCGTTTATGCTGATCCTTTATATCTGTTTTTGCTCGACTTTTCTCGCATACATCTTTTATTTCAGAGCTTTGAAAAAACTTGAGGCATCCGTCGTTAGCATTATTGCAATAATGGAACCAGTATGGGCTATAATTCTTGGATTAATAATCTTGCGAGAAACAATGACCATTATCATGTACATTGGAGCATTACTCATAATTCTAAGCAGCATTATATTAGCTAATGCACAAAAATAACTTAATTCCGCGCATGACTGAAATACTTTTAATCATGTGAAACAAGCTTAAAACAGATATGGTGTAAGATTCCATTTAAATACTTGAAATTCTCTTTCTAAGTTCCCTCATAAATGTATTAATGAATCTCACACTCCATCCAATATTGGATTGTAATGATATAAAGAAAAATCCAACTAATGATAATGGTAAAAGAACATATAGGAAGAGTTCATATGCATTAATGATTATAGCTAGTAATATTATCGTTAGAAGTGAAAGCGCATAAATTATATATCCACGTATTACAGTAACAAGAGTGTCTACTACAACATGCACACTTACTTTTCCAGAGCTTTCGCTGAGATCTATTGATACCTCATAATTAATGTCTTCTTCTTTGTCATAGAGAATCGCCCAGAATACATCTGGAGGTATTTCTTCAATAATTTGCTTAACCTCCCATTTTTCGGAGATAACTTTCTTTACAAGTTCGTATGCTTTGGATTTTGGCGTCGGTAATTTAATTACTATTTCTCTTGCACTATAGTATTCATTATAAGTCATCCTTTATCCCAGAAGTAAGAACATTGCGATTTAAGATATTTTTGGTATTCTCTTTAGACTCTCATCTGCTATTGTTCTTTTATGATCTACTTCGTTCCTAAGAGTATACAGTGATGATACTAAATTGAATTTCTTAATTTCCTTTTCACTTAAGTTTTTTGCTCTCGTACGAAACTTACGACCTTAGCTATCAATGCTCTGCTCTTTGACGGAATGAACTGTCTATAGTAATTTAAGGTTGCTCTAGAGATTGCTTCTATTAAACCAGAGAGTAGATACTGCTTTATTATAGCACGCATTGTTAATATCTATTTTGAACTCCTGCAGTAAAATCCTACTTTTCCTAGGGTATTCCTCATACTTCATTAATTTCTCTTATGTGTACTATTATTGGTGTTTTTAGATTATTTTCATACTCAAATTCTCTCACAGCATTAATGATTTTATTTATAATTTTCTAATTCTTCTCCCTAACCACAATCCTCACTGCTGGACCATCACCAAAGCTCTCAATGTGAACAATATTTTCAGCAAATTCCATGAGTAATTTTCGAGATAAATTAATTATAATGTCATCAAATTTCTCAAATTTTTTCTTTAACAATAAGCAGATAGGCAATTATTACATCAACAAAAAGCTCATCAGATATTGCTTATGAATTTACACTTACGAATCATATTAACTTTCTTGCTATCAATAATCCTTACAAAATGAGTATATTCTTGAGTCATGATGTCTAAATTTTTCAAAGATCTAATTAAGTTAACATGTTTTACCAATCCCTGCATTCCAATAATGGATTAATTTTAAAGACTCTATGTTAT
>JAHKLH010000104.1 GCA_029856635.1 Candidatus Njordarchaeota archaeon | reverse complement strand
ATTGAACTAATACCAAGTAACATAGATGAAAAATTTTTTATAGCAATTAAGAAGATTTTTAAGATTAAGTTCACGACAAAATGCAAATCTTTTGGAAACACTGTTATAGAAAACATTAATTCTCTTCCTTCAGATATTCAAGCAAGAATAAGGGAAGAAAAAGAAAAATTTTACTTAGTAAAACTGCTTTATCCTCTTGTTTTTAAGCGTTATAAATCATTGAAATTAACGAATAGACTCAAAAAGTGGATTGTTGAGATGAATATAGGAACAAAGAAATTATCTGCTATTCTTATTTTGCATGATGATTATCCATTTTCAGCCCCATGGAAACTTACATCAGATATATACATTCATGGAAAAAAATTTGAAATGGGATGGAGGGATTTAGATCCAGACAAATGCCTTGGCCGCGTCCCAAAGATGTTTGGATTAAGTTCGGATTCGTGGAATTATAGATGGGGAATTATTCATTTCTTAGCACTAGCCGAAGTTATGATTCGCACAAGATGGGAAACAAAGGAGCACGTAATAATATAAAATATTGGGGGAAATAATGATTAAGAGAATTGTTATCGATCCAGATGCATTCAGTGAGGCAGTCGAAAGAGCTTACGAGACTGATACTGAAGTAGGTTTTTATTTAATTGGCTTTATCCGAAATAATACTGCCTACGTATATGATATAATCGAGTTCCAATATAGTGAAAAAACAACCGTAAGTGTTGGTGCAATTCCCGGGCAAGCTTCTAGGATATCAGTTCATTTGCCTATCGGATTAAAAGTAATTGGCGCAATGCACAAACATCCCGATTACTTTGGCCCAAAATATTCAGCAATTGATGAGGAAACATTTTTAAATTGGTACAATACTGATAAAGAATGCGTTTTTATTATTTTTTCGCACAAAGGAAAGAACATCAAGGGGTACACTGTCGAAAATGGAGAAATCAAAGAGATTGACGTAATTATAGAGCATCCACCAGGAATATCTTTTATATCCGTTCTCCTCGGAGAAATTTCAATTACGGCTTTTGAGGGATTACGTCCATACGATATTATACGAAGTTTAGAAAAAGAAATCGAGAAAAGTGTGAAAATACCGAGTAGAATTGGCAAAATCGACATTTTAGAAGAAGGCGTTAGGATACCTTTTTTACAGGAAATAAAGTTGCCACACAAACTAAGGAGTTCAGAGAAAGTATTTATTAGAATCTTATACGGTAAGTACATGATTCCATTTGAATTTGTCATGAATGCGAATGAAACTGTATCGGACTTAAAGGAATATCTATCAAATCTTCTTGGATTCAAGGATGATTTCATTCTATTATTTGACGGAAGAGAACTTAAAGAGTGGATGCCTCTTAGTGTTTTAAATAATAAAACAATCGTTCTTATGAAAAGAAAACCAGTGGAAGCGCTTCAGAAGAATTTCACTGAATATTATCATTGTATGAATGAAATCATGAGAGCATTAGAGGACTTACTTAAAGTTAGACAGGATTTCGCTAAAATACCATTGAGACATAGAATACAATTATCAAAGAACTTTGACCATTCTCTTCTTATTCTGATGAAAAACTTTGAAAAACTAACTAAAGCACTAAGAAATATAGCTAAAACGATTGGATTACAATATCAGTTGCCTACGATTACCAAAGTGCCAAAGACTAAGAAAAAAATTCGTGAAATCATTTCTGAAAAATTCTGGGAAATCATCAAAAAGATACTTCCTATTTGATTTATTCAATTGATAATTTTTTAAAAATGAAAAATTCACCCAATGCATCGAGAACCTAAGTCTGCTATTTTATTTAGCTTTATGCTACAATATATTTAAGAAAAAGGGGGATCTAGGTTGGGTGTGACTAAAGCAAAAGTTAGAATTTACAGCCCTGATATGAGCAAATTCCTTAATGTGGAGTTAATAGTTGATACAGGGTCAATATACACCTGGATTAAAAAAGATAAACTAAAGAAACTTGGTGTAAAACCTACTAGAAAAAGAAAATTTAAGCTAATAAATGGAGAAATCATTGAAAGATGGATTGGAGAAACAATCATTGAATGTTTGGGAGAAAAAGCCACAACTATTGTCGTATTTGCCGAAGAAAAAGATACAGAAGTTCTCGGAGTTCATGCATTAGAAGGATTAGGCTTAGAAGTGGATCCCATAACTAAACAATTGCGAAAAGCAGAAACACTACTAGCTTTGTAGTATTATCATGTTCACTATAAGAGTTTTAAATCATTTAAATCAAGCATAAAGCATATTTCAACAGCATTAAAATTTTGCTCACAAAACGGATGCTAGTAAATCTAAAGATTATTAATATCTCACCTTAATAACTTTGGGATATACCTTGGCTAGAGTTCGTGTAAGATACTTCGCATTGCTGCGAGACATATTTGGAAAGAGTGAGGAAATTCTAGAAATAAACGGAACATTATCTGATTTAATAAGCATATTGGAAAAAAGAAATCCAAAATTTAAAGAAATCTTAACAAGGGTCAGAGTAATTTTAATAGCAATTAACGGGGAACTCATTGAACAGCAACTAAAGAAGAGTGAAATAATACTAAAAAATAATGATGTGATTGATTTGATGCCTCCTCCTGCTGGTGGATAAGCTTCATTCTACTTTCCAATATGCTTTTGTTTTAGTTATTTCTTTCTTCCAAATTGGTGCTTCTTTCTTTATTCTATCAACAATTTCCTTAATTGCTTCGAATGCCTCTGCCCGATGTTTTGCAGCAATTGCTACGATCATTACATCTTCTCCGACTTCTGCCTTTCCAGCTTTATGCTCTATGATTACATCCATCAGTCCGTATTTCTCTTTAATCTCCTCACCAATTTTCGCCAAAACCCTATCAGCTAAATCTGGATGTACCTCATATTCTAATCTCAAAACATTCCCCCCATTACTTCGCACAACACCTACAAAAATAACTACTGCACCAATATCCTTAGAAACTCTTTTTATTTCATTCAAAATTTTGCCAACATCACTCAATTTACTCTTACATGTTGCTCGCATATAATCTCCAAATCCCCCTAGATTAAAATAGATTCTGTAAAATGATTCAAGCCACATTTCGTTAATGAAAATTTTCTCTACCAAAAAAGTCCCAATCCACTTAAAAGAGGACACGAAACTAGACCACGAGCATAGGGGCAATGAGCACAAGTTGGTGAATTCCCATAGCAGTCAGATTCATTTGATAATGTATACGAGCACCACTCTTGTAATTCACAATCAAGGCAAGAAGGTTTATAGCCAAATTTTGCTCTAAATCTAAACTGAACATAATCGGGATTCCTCCAAATATCAATTAAGCTTTGAGTCTTAATATCTCCAAAAATGACTTTCTTAATGTTTCGCTCAATTCCGTTCAAAACGAATTTCCAATCATGTGAATAATGCATACATGGTGCAACTTTTCCATCCCATCTGATAAACAACGCGTCACTTTCAATAAAGGGACAATAAAATGACTGCATAGGATCTAGATAGCTTTTAACAACATATATATTCCAAAAACTAAGTAATTCCTTAGCGAGCTTATCAATTTGTTTAAGAACTTCTTCAACGCATCTTTGATTTGAATAACAAGCTAATTTTTCATGTTCACGTGATACAGGAATTATATTGGAGATGTATATCAATCCTACTCCCAGATGATTTGCAAAGAGAGCTAGCTTATATATCTGATCAAAATTCATTGTATTTATTGTAAACTGTACGCCAACTAACGGTTTTGTGGATACATATCTCCGTTTTGCATCATATAATGCTTTAATACCACCAATGCATTCGCTTAAAATACTGCCCCTCCTTATCTTTTTATAAATTTCTGGTTCAACCGCGTCAACACTTACGACAATTTCATCAACACCAAGTTTAACGAGATCTTCAGCAAATTTTGAAAGTAAAGTACCATTAGTATTAAGCAACACTTTAACACCACGTGTTTTAAGTTCCTTAATGAACCATAGAAAATCAGGATGACACGAAGGTTCTCCCCAACCAGAAAGGGAAACTGCTTTAACGCCAGTGATTTCAATCTCAGACAAAATACGCTCCATAATATCGCGCGTCATTCTTCCAAAACTCTCTCGCATAGAATTACGAAAACAATGAATGCAGTTTAAATTACATTCTGTAGTAAGCTCAATCATTAATTCCCTCGGCTTTGAATCCTTTGATAAAGATACCTCCCAATCACCTATTCTAAAAGAACACATCGGCATCAACATTATTTAAATTTTTCAAATATTAATATGAAAATATCTTCATATAATGAAACATATAATTCTCAAGCTTATATTTAACTCTGCAAATTTTTTTAACGGCGTATACTCCACCAAGCATAGAACCAACTAATTAGATAATACACAAGAAAACTAGAATAATGAGCTTAGAAACAACACCAGAAAATAATATGCAATTAAAACTAATAGTCAAATTTTCACAAACTCATAAGTGGTGATAAAACAGTGCCTCATCGATTCGGGTGACGCCCAAAAAGGGCGCTCCCCGAACCTCAGCACCTCATCGATTCGGGTGACGCCCAAAAAGGGCGCTCCCCGAACCTCAAGAAAAAAATTATATTTTTATTGATAAAGATTACGGTACATACTAAATGTATTTAATTGCAGGAGTTGATCGCTCGTTAAATGTAGTTTGTGTAATTTATGCTCTTCCTCATGTAGTAAATAACGTACATAATGCTCTATTAAGAATGACTATTTATAGAAGAGTTCACGTGAGAAAAATGGGAAGAAAAGAAAAACTATTATTTCTTTCTTCCTTACTAAAATCCACAGCCAACTTCTTTAAGCTTGGTCTAGAAATACACGGAATAATCATGAGAAAAAGTATAAAACTTTCCCGTTATTCACTTGTTAATCTTATTGCAAGTATTTTACAATCTAAAAGTGGAAAAGCATTCTTATGTTCAAACTTTGAAAGTAAAGGCTTTTCCTTGTATGCACTATTAAAAAGAAAACTAAGGACATGGGAACTCCTCATATCTGACTCCAATCCAGCCGTAGAAATCGCTGACGCCTACGCCAATTTAATTAGAAAATGCATTAAGGATGATTTTATAATGCAAGGTAGAAAATTTATAAATCAATTAATCAAAATGAGAAGAATACATTGGATTTAAATTTAATAATTAACTATCCACATTATCCATAACATTTTATGCATCAAAAGCTCCAAGATGCATTATAATAAAATTAGGAAATACTAAATGCATGCTTTGATAAGAAGAAGTTAGATGAATAAAATCTTCAGGAAAATACGCGCATGAAAAGTATTAATTAAACTATGATTACAAAAAAGCTAAAAAATAACAAAAATTTCTATCCTGGCAATAGTCCTTCTTCCTCTAATCTATCAGCAAGCCACTTTAGTCCAAGTTCCTCTAGCTTTGCTCTAGTGGGACGACCATCGATCCATCCACGTACTTTGTAGTATTCATCCAACATTTCTGCTAACTTAACTACATGACCCTTTGCAGGGCCTTCGGGCATTGGCTCTTCTAATAATCTCTTTGGCAGTGTATCGTATTCTCGACTATCACCGAATGATAAGACATTAAACACTCGCTCGGCATTCCAAATGCGCTCTCCTATTTTCTCAAGATCCTCAGGCTTGTAATCCCATCCAGTAACTGCTGACAACAATGCCGCGTACTCCTCAGCCCAAATTGCAAAGCATGTGAATTTACATAACACTAGGCTATCAATAACAGCGAACACATCTTGGAAGTGCTTTAGT
>JAHKLH010000103.1 GCA_029856635.1 Candidatus Njordarchaeota archaeon | reverse complement strand
ATGTATATAGAGTCAGATTAAATGCAAAAGTAAAAGGACTTGGTGTGTTCTTTCACAAAAAACAAGCTTCTGAATAACGCACTAAGTAATGCAAAATTTATCAGACTAGAGATAACGAATGATAATAATCACGTCTTGGGCACATACAAGCGAGGAATCTTCTAATCATGTTTCACAATGTCATGACATTTTACTAATAAGATTAGAAGAAAATTAATTTAGGGGGGTTATGTGAAGAAAGTTCCAGAGTCAAAGCTAAGAGAAATCTTATTGAAGTATGCCTTGATTAATGCAATTGAGCATGAAGGTAAAGCCGATAAAAAAGCAGTTATTAAAAAATTGGTTGTAGATGAACCAGCAATAAGAGAGATTCTTAAAAACAGGGAGGAAAGAGAAAAGCTTATGCAAACTGCGGAGGAGATAATAAATAAGGTCAATGAAATGCCTATAAATGAGCAGGAAGAACTACTTAGTAAGAGATTTGGAATAACTATTGAGCAGATACTTTTAGAGAGAGCAAAAAGAACTAGAACGGGATTGCCACCATTACCTCAAGCTAAGAAGGGAAAAGTTATAACACGTTTTGCACCCGCGCCAAGTGGAGCGCTTCATATTGGCCATATCTTGAGGGCAGCATTTATTCCTTATGTTTATGCAAAAAAGATATACGATGGGAAATTCATAGTAAGATTAGAAGATACAGACCCTCGTAGAATCAAGCCTATATATTATGAGTGGATACTTGAGGATCTAAAAGCTGTTGGAATCGAATGGGATGAGCTCATTTATGAAAGTGACCATTTTGATAAATATTACGAAGTAATTGAAGAGTTATTTAAAAGAGGAAAAGCATACGTCTGTACATGTTCGCGTGAGGAATTTCAAAAATACAAGCTTCAAAAGAAACCTTGTCCTCATAGGGACACCCAAGACGATGTACGGTACTGGGAAAAGATGCTTAATGGTACTTACAAAGAGGGAGAAGCAGTTGTAAGACTTAAACCAAAAATGGCCGATCCGAATCCAGCTTTGAGAGATCCGCCATTAGCGCGAATTATAGATAGTGTACCACATCCCCGAACTGGATACAAATATCGAGTTTATCCGTTGTATAATTTTGCGTGTGCTGTTGAGGATCATATGTCTAAGGTAACACATGTGATTCGTGCCAAGGAGCATGAGGTTAATGAGCATGTGCAACGACGAATTTATCAAGCACTTGGTTGGGAAACACCAATATTTATCCAATACGGCATGCTATTAATCGAAGGTATGGAGCTTCATAAAAGGCATATTCGTGAAAAACTAAAGAAAGGAGATATTCTTGGTTGGGATGATATTACATTGCCGACGGTTCGTGCATTATTAAGGAGAGGTATTCATCCAAAAGCATTGCGGTTAATGGCATTTCATGTCGGATTATCACTGAGGGATGCTCGTGTTGAGCTCAAGACACTCTATTATTTCAATAGGCAAGTCATTAATCCGATTGCAAAAAGAATATTCTTTGTCGAAGCCTCTGGATGGAAGCTAACCATAAAGGATGCTCCTGAAAAACTTGTTGCGAGAATTCCATGGAATCCCGAAAGTCTGGAAGTTGGCTTTAGAGAATATAGGTTGTTTTCAACGAAGAAGAACGGTGAAAGAGTAGTAGAATTATTCATTTCCGAAAGAGATTTGGATTTATTGAGAGATGCTGTAAAAATGCGACATTATTTGAGACTTAAAGGCCTAGCAACAATTTTGATTGAGGATATTAATGAAAGAGAGAAAATAGTTACAGCAAAGTTCGTAACAGAAAAGACACTACCTGGACTTAAAATTATTCACTGGGTCCCGTACGCAGATGATCTTAGACTTTCGGCATTTTTAGAAAAACCAAATGGTGAAGTGATTCCTGGCTATGTAGAACTTTTAGCAGCTAATTTAAGACCCGGTGACTACGTGCAACTAGAGAGAATTGGTTTTGGTAGAATCATTAGAAACGAAGGAGAAGTGGTTAGAATAGCGTTTGCTCATCCTTAAGTTTTTCGAATATGTACATTAAATAACGCCCCAAAAACCAGAGGATCTGTGAGGAATAAAAATCAAAAAATGCCAGAATTTTGTGGAATTTTGACATTTTCTGTTTCTTAAAACTTGCGGGTATTATACAGAAGATGCCAAACTTCTCTATTGCATGCATGGAGAATTTACTAAAGTAATTTGATATTTCAATAATGTTCCAAAAATGTGTAGGAATTCTAAAACCGCGAACAGTAACATACGCTATTTTTTCGTGAGCTTTTTTCAAAAACTTTAACAGAAATCTTGGTGATTTGATAGCAGATAATACTGTGTGAAGAGAGAATTTGTTTAAGAATGTAGCTAGGAAAAATCCGCCTGGTTTGAGTACTCTCCAGATTTCTTTTAGCGCCTGTGCAATGTTTATCGTATGATCTAATGATCCAAAAATTGCAGTAATAGCGTCGAAAGTATTTGATTTAAATGGAAGGTACTCTACTACTCCAATTGCAAAATCTACATTATCCCAAACTGATATTTTTTTTGCTAATTTTTTTCCATATACGAGGGGTTTTCGAGCTAAATCAAGTCCAACGATTTTAAAAGAAACTTTTCTTCTTCTGAGGAGCTCAGACAAAAGGAAAACTTCAAATCCCCACCCACAACCTATGCAAAGAACTTTTACGTTTTTTAACTTTTTCTCAATCAATAATTCAATAAGTCTCTTTATTCCAAGGAAGTGAATTCTACGCATGTGCCTGATGTACTCATTTTTGGATGACCATGCTAGCACAGGTATATTCTCATAATACGCTTTAATTCTTCTATACTTCCTATAAATTGAAGATGGAATAAATGATGGAATTCCCTTGGATATGCCGAATCTAATACCGCACGTGTGAATGATAATACCACTCCAAATCTCATTCTCGCGAATCCGTGTAAACTGTAATTTTCCTGGAATTATTTCAAGCATCCAATGCTTCATTTTTATTACACATTAGCATACTTCCATTATGAGACGAATCAAACGATGTCATAATCATGGAGGTTTTCTCCAAACAACTATTTTGCCGTTAATCCAGTCATATAATATTCTCCTTGCAGCAGCCCGAATATCTGGTATACCTCTTCTCATAAATTTTTTCATTTTAATTGCAAGTTTCTCCAAGATTTTCTCTGGTTTTTCATCATCTACATCAGCTTCATAGTGTTTTTTTACAACATACGGATCGAGCGATTTCAAGTATTCAATCAATTTTATTGCATACTTTTCTGGGATTTCTAATTGTTCAACGCGGACAGCACCCTTATAAACAAGTTCAAAAGGATCCTCGACTGGATAAACTCCAGGTGTATCCAAAATTATGAGTCTTCCTCTTTTGAAAATTTGAGCATGCCTTGTAAATCCAGGAATACTAGAAGTTGGTGCACCATGTTTCCCCTTAAGAATATTTATGATCGAAGATTTACCGACGTTCGGATAGCCTATGATAGCTACACGAATTACATCAGCGTCTTTTGGTGCAAGTTTATATATAAGTTTGCGTAACTTTAGTGTGCCTAAGCGATATCTCGCAGAAATACAAACCGTTGGAAATTCTTTTTTAAATTCGCGTTCCCATTTTTCAGCAACTTCACGTGGCACCAAATCTATCTTGTTAATAACAAGAATGAGTTTTTTTCCAGACTCGATAATCTTCTTTTCTATATCAAAATTACGAAAGGCAGGTGGATCCCTAGCATCAAGTACCTCTAATATCACATCAGCATCTTTAATTGCCCGTCGTACTTCTTGCCAAGCTTTCTTTATAAATTCTCTAAATTTAACTCTGTCAAACACATATATTCCCTAAATGTGTCTAATCAATAAAGTAGACAAAGCGGAGAAAATAATATGCACAAGTGAATTCGTTGCCTGCTAGATTGTTTCTGCATCTGAACATTGTTAAGGGGAAAAACTCTCTTTCGCTAGTTTTTCGAGTTCTGGCCATATTCGTTCGAGGAGCGTGATTATGAATCCAGTTTTCATTTCTCGGCGTCCAAATAGGAGAAAAACTATTTTTGTAGTTTTGAATGACTTAATTATAGCTGTGGCTTTTTCGCCATTTATTATTACTCTCTCTAGTTGGCCGAGGTTAAGGTATTCGCTTGAAGTTAGCTTCTTTAGCATCTCATAGGTTTCGAGAAGTATTCCACCAACAACTTCTCCAGTCTCGATTTCTGGTCCAATATTTTCCTCTTCTACCTCTGGCTTTAAAATTGTATATAATGGAAAACCACCACCTTCTGGTGATGCATCAATTAAGAATGCACCTCTTACATGTTCATCAGCTTCCAAAAGAAGCTTAAGAAAAGTTTCTAATTTTGCACGTGCAGTGCTCATTTCCAAGAACCCTTCTTTCTTCACTAAAACAGCAATACTTAACATACTTAAAACTATTTTCATTATTTCGTTTCTTCTCGTTAGGGGAGGAGAATGAAGAAATGGCGATTACTTCCCCACGCGGGCGAGGCGTTTATTGAAGCATGGGGTGACACCATTGAGGAGGTTCATGAAAATGCTGCAAAGGCGTTTTATGATGTGATGTGTGATGTGGACAAAATTGAGCCAAAGATAAGTCGCGAAATAACGGTAACTGGAGAAGACTGGATAGAAGCGTTTTACAATTTCATTAATGAGTTAATATTCATCTTTGATACGGAGGAACTCGTTTTTGGAGATTTCAAGATAAAGATCATCAAAAATAAAGAGTGGCGCATAATTGCAAGTGCGAGGGGGGAGAAATACAACATTAAAAAACATAATTGGAAAGTCGGAATTAAAGCAATTGCTTTTCATGGTATGGAATTAACAAAAGAGAATGATAAATGGAAAATTCGCTACATTTTGGACATATAACTATTTCTTCTTTGCTTTCTTTTTCTCCTTCCTTTCTTCCTTTGCCTCTATTTTTGTTTCTTTCCTTTTCAGGAATATTACCTCCTTTGGAGGTTTTCCTGGGGTTAATATGAATCCAGCCTCTTTGGTCCATAATTTTGTGATTTCTGGGGTTAATCTATGACGAACTGGTATCTTATTACGGCATCTCTTTCTTCGTGAAACTCTGTATCCTGGTCTCTCAAAAGATACAGAAACATCAAAACCAATTATACCCAATTCGGGAACATAACGTGTGCCTGGAATTTTGATGTGCTCATCGATTCCAAATGAGAAGTTGCCCCAGCGATCGAACCAGCCCTCATAAACCTTGTAGTCATATACGGCTAGAACTTTTTTGAGAAATTGAAATGCTTTTTCTCCTCTTAATGTAACCTTAGCAGCAATTTCCAGTCCCTTTCTAATTCCAAACTGTTTTATTGTCTTTCGCGCCTTACATAACACTGGTTTTTGACCAGTTAACTCTGTTAGAATTTTAATTGCTGCATCTAAGCGCTCTCTTGAAGCTCCAATACATGAATTAATTGTTACAGCGAATAATTTTGGAACCAGCATTGGATTTGGAAAAATGTTAGGATACTTTTCAAGAAGTCTCTTCCTTACTTCGGCTTCTGTTTCAGCAAGTTGTATTTCTGGCTTCTTAATAATTTCTGGTTTTTCTATGGCAACAGCCACTGCGGGGTGTTCTATGGCTTTTCTTTCTTTTTCTAATTTTTCTAATTCTGCTAGAATTGCGGGTTTGGGAATCTCTTCTTCCTCTTTTGGAATAAGTTCCTCGATTTTGATTTTCTCAGTTTCGTGTAGTAACATGTTTATGCGTTCTTCTAATGGCTTTTTACTCCAATCAGGGGATGAACTTACTTGAGAATATACATGAACTACTTTTAGAAGT
>JAHKLH010000102.1 GCA_029856635.1 Candidatus Njordarchaeota archaeon | reverse complement strand
ATACGCATTGCACCGCCATTAATTATTCGCGAAGAAATGTATGAAAAAGGCTTAGACATAATCATTGATAGTATCAAAGAAGTTTCAAAATAAAGCAACCTAATAAGGCCCATCATTATTGTTTTTCTATTTTAACCAAACAATATCCTCTTCATCATAGTTGAACGAGAATGCATTTTGTACTAATGAACATCTCAAATAATTTTTGCTCCTATCAAAATAAGAAATATTCCCAACGACACAAGAATCGTCGCAATAATAAACCATGCAACATCTATCTTATGAAACTCCTCTGGCATTGACCATGTTTTGAAACATACGTACAGGAAAGGAACAAAACCAAGTATTAGTAGTAAAATGCCAACACCCAAATACCATGCTAAAACGTTTGTTTCGATAATCATTATTCTTCACCTTAACTAATTTGAAAAATAAGAAATAAATTGTAGCTTATACGGAAAAATGTTGACGTAGTTTTTAGTAAGATTTAGCTATTGCAACAAGATATTTTGCTTTACGTTCACAGAATATACATTTTCCGTGTTTTGGTTTAATATACTCTAGGTTCTCATCAACTAGAGCACCTAAAATCTTAACTCCAGGTAATTCTGTAATGTCCTCAACACATTTCTCGTCCCCACACCAGCTCGTAAGGACGATATATCCCTCTTCAAGTAATTTCCCTACTTCCTCCTTTGAATTAGCTATTTCTAATTTCGAATTGAACCAATCCCATGCTGCTTTTTTCATTTCTTCTTCAACTTTATTCATTAGTTCTCTAATGGCATCTACGATCTTTTCTTCGTTTACACGTATTCGTTCAAACGTATCTCTACGAGTTATGGTAATCTCCTTTTCTTTTATGTCTGTTGGACCAATTTCAATTCTGAGAGGAACTCCACGTAGTTCCCATTTATAAAACTTTTCTCCAGGAGTTTCATCACTTTCATCAAGAACAACTGAAAATCCTGCGTTCTTTAGGCGTTCATATACTTCCCTACACTTTTGAATTACAGCTTGTTCAAAGCCCTTATAAGGAATCGGCACGATAACAATTTGTATTGGTGCTATTGATGGAAGCAAAGCTAATCCATGATCGTCTCCATGTATTGCTATTATTGATGTAACTACGCGTCCAGACACTCCAAAACAATTTTGCCAAACATATTTTATTTTTAGGTCTTTATCTTGGAATTTAATGCCGAATGCCTTTGCAAAGCGTTGTCCTAGATTATGTACTGTTCCTATCTGCAGTGCTCTTCCATTTGGCATTAGAGTATCAAAGGCATATGTTTTCTCAGCTCCTGGGAATTTGTCCCACTCCGGTCTCTCGGTTATAATGAATGGAATGCCAAGTTTTCTGAAAAATGTAGCATAAATTTTTGTTGCTAATTTTACTTCATTCTCGTTTTCTTCCTTAGATGCAAAAGCTCCATGTGCTTCGAAGAACACTGATATTTCTCTTTCCCTGAAAAGCGGACGAGTCCATTTTGTTTCGTATCGCCATACATTCACAATCTGATATATTTTGACTGGTAAGTCACGATATGAATTAATCCAAATTCTGAACATGTAGTACATTGGCGTCTCACTAGTTGGCCTTAGAACATATTTTTCTTCTAGTTCTGTGAGACCTCCCCGTGTTACCCAGAAAACTTCTGCTTCGAAACCCCGCACGTGTTCACTTTCGATCCTAAATATTTTCTCGGGAATTAACGCTGGGAATTGAACTTCCTCATAACCATTTTCATTTAGCATTTTTTTAAGAATACCATAGACTCTATTTGCTATCTTTTTGCCATATCCACGCCATACACCCATTCCTTTCGCGGGATATCGATGGTCATATATCTCCGCCTTAATTAAGACGTCATTATACCATTCTCCAAATTCCTTTCGCCATCTTTCTCGAGGTCGAGTCCCTACTTTAATTCTTTTTTCGCTGGCAATAAGCATCACCGTTGGAAAAATATCTAATTCCCAAAAAAAATGTTATTTAAATCAAAACACATATGCTAACATAAAAATTTTATCGACAGAAGAAATTCAATAGGGATTATTTCCAAGAGACAGCAAATATTCCCTCTGTCGTGATTTTCAATTTCTTCGCAACAATGCTTTTTTGGGGATCTGCTATCAGCACAACATTTTCAAAGTCTGATGTAAACTCTGTCCCACCGCAGTAAGGACACTTTAACATTTTACTTTTTTCTTTCTTGGCTATTTCTTTCAATTCACTAAGTCGATATACTCTTCCACATTGCACACATGCAACAAATTTTGATTTCCATCGGTAGGACATTGAATCATCCCAAAAAATATTAGTAGGCCCTTTCTTAAAGTTAAATCTGAGGCACTTCTTCAGGACTTGCTGAAAGTCGTTTGCATGCATTCCCTAGTATTATTATGTCATCTTCTAATCTTACGCCCCATTTAGGTTCTAGTTTTTTGAAATAGAGAGCAGGTTCTACTGTAAAACATGTATTTGATAAGAGTTTGCCTCCTTTTTTTCCTAATCGTTCTCCTATGTCATGAACTTCAATACCTAATGCGTGTCCAAGAGAATGAGTAAATAATTCAGGATCGTATCCGTGTTTTGTAAGGGTATCTCGTGCAATATTATATAGAAACTCTCCCGTTACTCCAGCCTTTGCGTTCTTAATTGCTTCATCTTGTGCCGCTTTTACTGCATTGTATGCATCTGCATACTCCTTTCTTTTTTCCGTAACATAAAAACGAGTGATATCAGAACACATACCTCTATATTTTAACCCTACATCAATGTAGATAACTTCTCCTTGCCTCAGTTTTTTATCTGTAGGTAAATGATGTTCTCTTGACGTATGCTCTCCAAAGGCAACGATAGGTTTAAATGACGGTTCCCCATACTCATATAACTTCTCATAAAGTTTTGCGGCTATAAATCTTTCAGTTACACCTGGCTTAATTATTGGCTCTACTTCCGATAGGATATCCAATGTAATTTTCACACTATCATCTAATGCCTTTAATTCTTCCTCTGTCTTGATGCTTCTCAATTCAAATATAAAATCTGCTGCTGAGATTAGTTCTACGTCATATAATCTTGTAAGAGATTCCAATAGCTTGTACCAATGTAAGGGAAGCTTAGATGCATAAATCTTTCTTATTGATGCAAAGTTTGCTAGGATTTTTTTGCATTTCTCGGATGATATTAGCTTAGACAATAGGTATATTATATCGTGAAATTGCTTAAAAACATGTACCTCATCAAAATACTCTGACATCATGTCTGCTTCTAATGAACCTACAATTCCGATAATTTTCTCTTTTGTTACAAATGCTATGGAAAAACCATGTAGTTGTATTCCGACGATATATTCATAATTTGGATCAGGAGAAATTATTATCCAAGCGTCTCCATACTTGTTAATTAATTTTTTCACTCTTCCTCTTCTTGAAAGAGTCACCTCGTCTAACGACATCCTTCTCACTCTACTTATAAAATTTTCTAATTGGAGGAGATTAATGGCTGAGACAAACTTAATGTATTACTTACCTGTAATCTCACTGAAGGGCAGAAAGATATTAATAAAACTCATCATTGCAATTTTGACTTCAATTGTTTTATCCGTATCTTCTGCTCTAACATTGTACTTCGTGTACGGAGTAGGAGAGTTTACAATGCCATTTTCTGAAAAGGCAGAGGGCCCCAAAGCCGCATTTCTCAACGCGGTTTACATGTTAACTATGGTGGTAATGATGACTTTTTTCATATTATTGCTGATAAAAAAGAGAAAAAGTGGCTTATTAAAGGCTTTGCTTTTAATCATGATGTCCTTTATATGTGGAATAAGTGCAAGTCTTGTTCTCCCACTATGGATTACCATTGCTTTTTTGTATATTTTCCTTGCATTAAACATTCAGATAAGCACTTACTTTATTCAAACTTTTTATTCATTAACTTATTACGCAATACTGTTGATTTTTTCAATAAATATGGTAATCTCGCTTATCTATCGACGAGATTCTCTTAGAAATGCTCTTGTATTATTAAGTGCTGTATGGATTGGAGTGCTTTTTGGATTATATTCTGGCAGGTTAACGCCATTGGTTCTTATGGGAATTTTTGCAACATATGATATCATTGCGGTAATAAAGGGTCCCCTGAGAATGCTTATTGATGAAATAAAGCCCAGGAAGCAAAAGGCAGGTCTTACAACACAGCCAATTCTTGGACTTGGAGCAGGTGATATATTGTTCTATTCATTAGCAGTTAGTTATTCTATTGGATGGATTCAACCGTTCTCACATGCTCTGATGTGTGCACTACTGGTATCTTTTGTTTGTATTTTCGGATTAATTATGACTATTTTCATTGCGCATTACTTAGATAAAGCTGCAGCACCAGCATTACCAATTAGTATGTTCCTGGCGCTGATAGTTATAATAATTTTTACTATAGTCTAAGTTCAAACTTTTGATAAACTAAACCAAATCAATTATTGCTTGACTAATTATCAAATAAACAATGAGAAACATGCCAGTTCTTATAACCATGGCTTCACTTGTGCTCAGCGATGTGGATATCTCAAGCAGTTTCTTAATAAATGGCATGAGTAAAATTACATTTCCATACAAAAAAATGATATTCAATGAAAGAGAGATGAAAATCATCATTAGAGTAATTAAATTAATAATCTCTTGATTTTCAACAACGTTCTGAAAAATGGTATACCATAAAAAGATTACTTCTAATTGGAAACAAAGTCCAAGAATTCTTGTAACTAACCGCGCCATTTCGTTCACTTAAAAAGGTTCATTCATTTATACTCTTATGAGACCATATTTACGGTGACAATAATGCTCAAGTATCTAGCGCTAATAACTGTTATTCTTTCAATCATAGTTACATTACTTGCGTTTTTATTTGATATCCCCTTCTTGTTTTTCATAATATTTCTTCCCCCAATAGTCATCAGTTTTGGGTCCTCAAAAAGAAAACACTGTCCATACTGTGGATCACAAATGAAAGGAAACATCTGTCCCACGTGTGGTTTCGTTGCCGAAGAAGATTATCTGGATGAGTCGTTATTTTGAAAAAAATAAAATAATTTCTTCATTATGTTTTTTGTGACTATTCTGAGGGGATTTTTAAGACTCACGGTTCAATGGAAAAAGCCGGAAAAGTCAGACAAAGAACACTTGAGATTATCAAATCACTAGGTATTTCGCCGGTTCCACGTAAGAAGCCATGCCCCCGAATGCGATGGAGAGAGCTTTACTTTAAACGTGTAGAAAAAGGCTATAAAATAGGTCAACCACCACCGGTAAGAAGAAGATATAAGACATTCTAGTTCTTTCTTTTGATTATGGAATAATTATTTTTGAGTTAGTATTCGCTGAATATATTTATCCACGGATGTTCGTGCCTTCTTTTTCTTTTCTTTTTTCTCCTTTTTAATTTTCTCCCTAACTACTGCTAAACGTTTAGCTATGAGTTTTAATAATTGTCTCTTTTTAATCCCCTGTGGTCTTAAAACTTTTATTCTCCCTTTTCGCTCAAACCAGTTTGATGGACGACTCTTCTCTTTCTCTATAAATGCTGTTAATTTTAATGATTTTACCGCCTCGTATAACTCTTCAAGTGTAGGATTTTCTATTGCCAATTCGAGTGGTACTTTTCTTCCTAGTCTTTGCGATAATCGTGAGTCAAAATATTCTGGATATATTATGAAATACGCTTTTCTTTCTTCAAACATTTTATTTCCCTTCTAGTTAATTTATTTTCAGAATTCGAATTTAAAAACAACTTTCATAGTGTTTGTCATGGCTTCGAACTTATTAATTATGCTCAAAAAATTATACAGTTT
>JAHKLH010000101.1 GCA_029856635.1 Candidatus Njordarchaeota archaeon | reverse complement strand
TAATGAATTCTTCTAATTTCATATTCCCACCTATAATTCAACTTGCTGTAGAATTAATAAAGCTTCGAAAATTTTAGCACGAATTTTCGACGGCAAGTCATACTTCAATAATTTCTTTAATAATCGAGAGATGTAATGCGAATCGAAAGAATACGCATAGCGTTCTGCATGTTTACTTAAACTCGAGAATCTGCGCTTGAAGATTGCATAGAGAACTTTCTTTGCTGATAACCAATCCGCAAATAGCTTCTTCTTTAAGTCGATATATACAGTACCAGCAATATGGATGAATCGTTCATTATCATCGGTATTGATGATTATCAAATGTCTCTTGCAGAGATATAGGATGTGTTGATGATCCTGAGTTATGTAATATAGATCGCCTTTCCTCAAGAAATTCGAGAGCTTTATCCGCTTATTTATGAAGTCTGTGAATAAATCTTTCCTTCTTTTCATCGCCATGATGATTTGATTCGCTTTTATTAATCCATTCTTCATCTTCTCCAGCAATTCTTTCATTGCCTCCTCGTTTCCTTCGAGATAATTTGCAAACATCAAAGTTACATAATGGTGAAAAGTTCTCTTTGTTACAAAGCAATATGCCTGTGCAATATATTCCGTATATTGATTAATAAAATCGATTAAAGTTTGAAAGAATTTTTCTTTCTTTCCTCTTTTATAAGCTCTATAAACAATAAATAAATTTTCGATTAATGAGTGATCAAAAACTACTCTTCTAAATTCATCAAGCAAAATCTCAATTTTACCGACAATTTTGAATACAAGACAAATTGCAGGTTTTCCGCCAACCTCTATCCATACAGTACGCATCAATTCGTTTAATGTATCCAAATGCTTTTGTGTCATCATTGGCATCGACTGGCACCAAGAATAGCGTTTTGCGCAAAAGCCCGTATATGATTTGGTAATTTTAATTTTTTGATGATTTTATTTATCCAAGTAATTTGAGCTGGATCACAGGTAGGATATAGCTTCATACGATAATATTTTCGAATGTATATTGCATAAAAGATCTTATGCGGTAATCTGAAACAAGAAGTATCAGCTACGATCCATGGCTTATCATCAAATAAAATTGCAATCCTAGAAATATAGCCTTCTGGTTTTTCATACCAGTATGTTAGATTTCTTTCTACAATTATGTGATAATGTTTTAATGCAAGATAATCAACTATCACACATGACTTATTCTCCTTATCCTGGTGTTTAATAAATTGCTCGTAATAAAGTATCTTCTTCTTATCAGCTATTGTCTTTAAACC
This sequence comes from Candidatus Njordarchaeota archaeon, assembly GCA_029856635.1. GTDB lineage: Archaea > Asgardarchaeota > Njordarchaeia > Njordarchaeales > JAHKLH01 > JAHKLH01. The sequence continues at coordinate 4,636 of JAHKLH010000101.1, read as the reverse complement.
TTCTCTGACAACGAGGGCATAAATTTTTCTTCGCTTTTTGTAAGCTAATGAAATTTTATAAGCAACATTAAATCGTTTTAATAATTGCTGTAATTGTTTCTTCTTTTCCTCACTATCTGTCATCAGATATATGCTCCATAATTCAGTGATCCAATATTCAACTGCACGTACAGTTTTCAGTTCATTAAATTTCTTGATGAGATCATAATATTCATCAAGAAATTGAAATAAAGTTTCAAGAAAAATTGATTTATTTTTCGTAATCGCCATGAAGATTAATTGCAGATTTGATAAAAGAAAAGATGAGAAATAAAGACCACGATAAAAAATTCTAAGATCGACACTAATATGATCACTTGTTTCATCATTCAGATGGATATTCGGAAGACATTGAGACAAACAACGAAGTTTCTTTAATGCTTCTGCGTTAAATGATTTAATGTTCCCACTCTTCTCTCTCATATTTAATCACCGTCAACCATGGCATCTCCGTTGGAAGCGCTCCAGTCGTCACAAATAAAATTTTTGCTTGTGATGCAATTTTTCGTAATAATTGAACTGTCTTGAGTAATTCGGCATCTCTCTGAGGATCTAATTGGCTAATTGATTTGAATTCATCTCGTCTTGGTAGATCGCCAATATAGCCATCAGTGAATATGACTACGAATTTTACGTTCTGTAAGTGTTTAATTGCTTCTTCTAATGTTGAACAGATCATTGTTCCGCCGCCATAATAATTTTTGATCTTCTCTATTTCTTCTGGCGAACTAATTTCAATAACTTCATGAGGCTCAGCATCCCAAAGAATTACTATTACTCCCATAGTATGTTTGACTAATTCATAGACCTCTGAAACGAATGCTCTCGACTCCTCCTCGCTAATGCTTCCGCTAGAATCAATTAAGACGAGGACTTTGTTCATTCCCATTCCTTCTTTTCCAGGAAGTATGAATACGTCATCATCAATGAATCTTCGAGAGAATCTGGTGAAAGTTCTTTTTACATCTTTGAATCCGCCTCTTGCAAAGAAATTTCTTAAATATTGCTTCCAGTCAATCTTACTCTCGATGAGTTCGAGGAATAATTTCATTAATTCGCCTGGCTCTGTACCAATCGTTTTTGCTTGTACTACTGCTTTTGTTATTAAATCTTTTTTGACTTTATCGAGATCTTCATTAGCACATTTACATAATTCCTCGCTACCTTTATGAAGTATTTCCTGTTCAGCAAACTTTAAAGAATCCTTTGAAGTAGTAAATCCATGTTTTTTCCTAAGAAGATCTAAGTTAGATAAATTATCTTTGTTCGTTGATTCACCATCTCTGTCTCCTATCGGTACTTTATCGAATAATTCCAAAACGATTTCCTCAAATGATTTGATTTTTACATTTTTTATTTTTGTCATATATTCGAATTCTCGAATTAATCTGCCTTCAGATCGATCAATATGTTCTAGATATTGTGCAACTTTAACGTCGGCAATTAAATGAAGCATTCTTGCGGTATATTCAGGATTATTAGTAACAATTTTTCTAGCAATATTCCTCGTTCTCTCAACATGGGATAGAAATATGTGCATTGTTGCGTGAAGTAATAATTTTACTTTTTCTGCGTTATTTAAATGTGACCATTGATTACCGATAAAGATGCGTCTTTCATCCATTGTTAATGCAAATTCTTCATTTACTTTAATGATTCGAATAAGCTGCAATAAAGTAGCAAGCAAAGGATGCTTAACCATTAAAGATGCAATTATCGTTTTTATTTCTGATCGTAAATCCATATGCTTCACCGTAATAAATAAAAAATTTAAGCGATACCGAAAAAGCTTACTACATTATCTATAAACTCACTGAAATCAAAATGCTCAAGTATTTTCGTTCTTGCCTCATCGTTAAGCATCAATAGAAATACCATGAGTAATTCTCTCTCATTTTTATCAAGATATCTAACAAACCTCTCACCTTTAAGTTCACCAGTTCTCTTATCCTTCTTAATCAATCTCTTCCAATCTTTAGCTAACTTCCAAATTACTAAAAGCTTCTCATTCAACTCCAGATCCCTAAAGAATCCTGGCTGTCGCAATATTGATTCAATATCAGGAATCTTAGTTCGCAAGAATACTAAAAGTCTTCTTGCAACATCATCACCAATCCTACCCGTAACAATTTCTGCAAAGAAGCTAGTTTTTTCCTGCCCTTGCAACCTATGAGTAATTAAAGCTAACTCTGTCCAATTCCTAGGACATGGGAAGTTTTCCAGCGGCTTTAGCTTTGCAATTTTTTCTTTTGGTAACATCCAGTCATCAGGGAATGCCATTAAATAGGCAAAGATCCTCTTATCCCAATTATCCGATCCATAAGTTGCATCCATCCATCTAACCCATTCTTTAACTGTCGCTGGATCGATTTGTATAATCGTTAATCTTGATCTTCTTGGTAGATCGATTTCATCCGTAGCTAATCTGCTCCACTCTGGAGGGTTCGCTGCACAAATGATTTTGATTCCGTCTGCAATTCTGATTCCCCAGCCAAGTTCTCTCTCCTCGATTAATGACATGAACATTGCTCTTTGATCTAACCTTTGAACATTAGTTAGCTCATCAATGAAGAGTACTCCTTGAATGCCAGGAGTACTAAGAATCTTCAACTCAATAGGCGGAACGAACATCACGAAAGTTTTACCATCAATTTTCTCTTTTACAGGAAAGTTTACATCCTCTGGAAACAGATATGGCGCTGGAATTCTATAAAACACGTAATAATTCTGTGGATTCTTCAGAATTTCAAGCTTTAAATCTATACTAGCCTCTCTCAAATCGATGAATTCTCGTCCTAAAGCTATAGCCTCCATCTGTGCCAATTCTCTAATTCTTGTCGTCTTACCAATACCAGGCGCACCGATTAACAACATCTTCGGAAATAAAGTTGTCAACTCGGTGATCTTCATAATATACACCGAGAATCGAAATCTTAAACGTTAAAGAAAGAAATAAACGATAAATTTAGAAGTTACGGTTCAGCTACGAGAAATAGAAACCGAGAGAATGAGATAAACCTTTATATCAGTCTTTTCATCACGATAATAAACCTTATGACACCAAATATCCATCTGCGTTCTTGATTGATAGTTTATGAAGAATTTATCGAAACCTAATTTTCGTACTTTGCTGATTATTTCTTCTAACTTCGAATTGCCATTGGCAATTTTTTCATTTGGATAATCTTCGTTGGTAATCATCACAAATAAAGTGACCCAATCTGCACCAAGATATTGACGGATAGCCTCTTCATACACAGGCCATATCTTGAATTTTGGAATCTTCTTGACTGGAATCGAGAAGTAAATTATTTCGCGCTCATAATCAAATGTAGATTCTTCAGGAATGTATGTATAATTGAATAATTCCTTCGTTATACGTTTAATCGCTTCAACACGCTCAGTAATGCCGAAATAATCGTCTAAAAATTTACCCATATCGCGAATAGCTAGCTCCATTTCGAACATAAAAACACCAGGTGAAAACATTACTCGATAAATAATATTATCGTTTAAGCTTCACAATTAAAGTTTTTCCTGTATCAATTACTTCTGCTGGAATTTTTTTATTAGTTAGCCATTTGTCCTTGATGATGAATTTGCGACCCTTCGCACTTCGTGGAATGACATACGTACCAATTCTTGACGGTGCTAACCATGCATTCCACGATCTCTCGCGTGGAACAATCTTTAATTTTCTCTTCTTTATTTCGCCATTTTCTATAATCTTTGTATCTTTTTTCGGCCAAGCAACATAAATCAATGCTACGATAATCATAACAATCAATAATTCTAACAACATAACCTCCACCTTTATACTCGAAAAATTAGCCGACAAATTCAAAGAGGGATAACTTCGCCAATTTGTAATCCTTTCAAATGACTAGCGACTACAACCGCTCCATCAATTCTTGGATCAAAGACAGCAATCCATAACCAATGATGAAATTCATGAACTAGAGTACTATAAAGCCAAATCGGCGCTCGACCATAAAGTACTATCCCCTGATTCTTCGGAATATCTTTGAGTTCCTCATTTACCTTATGGACAATATCATTTAGTTGTGGTGGTTCAATAACTTCCCCTTCTAAGTCTATAACAAGCACGATAAATCCTTTTCCGTATGTAATTTCAAATTTCATAAGTCTCACCGTTATACTCGAAAATTTACGGCGAAAAATATTTAATAAGGATATTCACTCCTACGCACGATATGTAACGTTGGTTCGCAACCTTCTTCTTTCTCGAACTCGATTACTAAATCATTAAGGTCATCATCTTTGTTTAATATTTCAAAGATTCGCTTCATTATTGACTCAATTTTATGATAATCGACTTTGAACACTTCATAGTCAATGAGTCCTTCATCATACATTGATGGATAACTGATATCAAGTCTCAAAGCTCCAGTATAATCAGCATCCCAATACAGTTCAATATAAGGAAATGTTTTTTCAGGCAATCGGCGAAGCAACCCGATGTAAATATAAATTTTTTGAAGAATCTTATTGATTATGCTCACTTTAATCACCTAATACATCATCTATTATGAACCACTTTATTCGTTTAGGAATCTGTGCCTGTAAAATTGTTTCT
>JAHKLH010000100.1 GCA_029856635.1 Candidatus Njordarchaeota archaeon | reverse complement strand
CTTCGTAATTGTCTCACTTTAGCTAAGATCGTATTAATGTTTTTCGTAATTGCCTTTGACATCATCATGTCCCCTTGGTGTTCATAATATATCATGCGAGGTTGAATAATAATTATTTTATTATACTGATGAGAGAAATGTAAGCTTAGAGACTGAGCAAAAACGCGAAACAAGGGAACCCGTTGCAATGATTGCTTCCATTCGGTCAACATCGAATATTCTCAAAATTGGAGACAATAACATTCGCCCTGGAACGTTAATATCAGTTCCTCCGAACGGAGTCATTGCTGGCAATACTATAACGTTAATATCCTCAAATTGTCCATACAGAAAACATGGAACGCGTTCTCGGTTTCCTGCTTCGTCCATTAGTAGCAGTGCTGGATGTTCATGTGCTAAGATAAGTGTTTTGAATGAGTAATCATTTAAGTCGAGATTTTTGTGCCCATGAGTTATAAGATAGGCCCCTAATTCTAGTGCTGTTTCTTCTACTTCAACACCATATTTTCGAAGGATTCCTCTAACAAATGTGTCATGATTTCCCCTAACAAGGATTAAGTTTTTCTCTGTTTTCATGAGAAACTCCAGCATTCTAACGACCTCATAGTATTCTTGAATCGTTCTTTGTTCAAATTTGTGTTTTAGATCGCCATTTATTATTATTGTTTTTGGTTTCAATAGCTTAATAGCTTTTTGAATATCATTGAGAATTCTTTTAAATTGAACTGGTGGAACGAAGAGACCCTCCTCAGCATACGCATATTCGATTCCCAGATGTAAGTCTGCGAAAACTAGTGCTTTTTTACTTTCTATGTAAAGCATTTTTGATGGTAAAAAGACCATGTCATGTATTTTTAACCACATTTAAAACACAAATATAATTTCCTTCTCTAATATTCTAATGATTTCAGAGTTATTGAAAAATAGGGTTGATGCAAATGGGAGTAATGAGACGAATATGCAAGGAATGCAAATGGGCTGTTCAATTGGCATGGAATAGAAAATATATATGGTGCCGGGTTTTCAAGACTTGGATGAAAAAGATGGCACAAGCTTGCAAAAAGTTTGAACCTAAAACAGAGGAACTTCCATCACCACCATTGAGGTGAAAAGGCATGTCACGAGAGCGTATAGCAAAGAAGAAAGAAATACGCCCACTTTATTTTTGTCCAAATTGTGGTAGAGTTTTGAGCTATAATCGCGTAAGAGTTTCTCAATTAGGTCTTGTTGAATGTGACGTGTGCGGTTACAAAATATTATTGAAAGTTCCTCCAAAGACTAGAAAAATAATTCTTGGCGTTTAAAATAGACATCTAATAACTGGGTTTCTGTATGAAAATAACTCAGGAAATCTTGAGAGAATTTTATTCAAAACACTTCTCAGTTGCACCACTAATTAAGATTATTGGTTTGAAGAATTTTGAAAGACGCGAATTCGGATTCGAATTGATTATGGATGATGAAGAACGCTTTACGCGAAATATTAGTTTTAAAACTCCCAGTAATTTAGTCGAATATCTGTCCACAGTTGCACCAAAATCAGCCTACGTGGGAGCAATATATGATCCACCCCCACAACCTAGTGTCTCGATTATAAAATTACGCTGGTTAGGAAGAGAACTAGTTTTTGATTTGGATTTAACTGATTATGATGACGTTAGAACCTGCGGTAAGGGAAAAGAACATGTCTGTCCACGTTGTTGGCGTATTGCTCAAGATGCTATTTTATTTGTCATAGAGACTCTTGAAGAAGATTTTGGATTTGAAAAAATTGTTTGTTTATTCTCTGGCAGACGTGGATTTCATGTGTGGGTTCTGGATAACATAGCAAAGGAATTTGATGAAATTACCCGAGAAGCTATTGTCTCATATATTGCACCAGAAGACCCTGTACGAACACCTTTACCATTACGATGGAAGAAAAGAGCTATGAAAATATTTGGAAAGAGATTTGTTAATCCAACATTCCAGCATATTTTACCATATCTTCCAAGGTTAGATAAGCGTGTCACAATTGATATCAACCGTTTAATGAGAATGCCAGGATCTGTTCATGGAGCAACAGGTAGAATTGTTACGATAGTCAAGGATCCTCAAGAATTTTATGTTGATGATGCACCTCACGTTAAAGAAATATTGGGCCTTGACTAAACTCTGTTTATTTTAAACTATTCACAATACAAAGCAATTTTATCAATAACTTGATAAATATTTTTAGAAGGTTAGTCACATGCTTGCTAAGGATATTGCTAGACCTTTCACAAAAATAGATAAAGACTCGCAGATTCCTCAGGCCTGGGAGACACTTGAAGGTCGGAAAGAAAGCCATTTAGTTGTGGTCGAGGATGATGTTGTCGTTGGAATAGTATCTATAAAAGACTTCCTTTTTCCCATAATTGATAAAGCTAGACGACGACATTTTGCACGATTTTACGTATCCTCAATAATGACTCCAAATCCAATTAGCGTCAGAGAAGATACGCCTCTTGTGGATGTATTAAGAATCATGTTAGAGAAAGGAATTTCTAGTGTTCTAGTTTATAAAGAAAAACCACAATTTGCAGATCGAATAATAACCAAGAAGGACTTGCTTAAGAACATTTCTAAATTTCCACCTAGTAAAGTAAGCGATATCGGAACGATGAATAACATCATTACAGGATCCCCAGGCACAAAAATAAACACTGCAGTATCAATTCTAAAAGACAAAAAAATATCAACACTACCCATTGTCGAAAGAAATAGACTAATAGGATACTCTGATGTCAGACTCATCTCCGAATTTATAATCACTTGTTATCTTGATCATCCACAGCATTTTCACACAATATTAAAGCAAGCCACACTTGAAGACATAATGAGATCACCGATAACCGTCGAGCCCGAGGATACCATTCAAACAATCGCTCCAGCAATTCTACGAAGAAACTTCAAGGGTGCAGTAATTGCGAGAGAAATTACTCCTCTTGGTGTAGTAACTGAAACTGACGTGGCGAAATACATTCTTTCGGTTTTGACCAAGCATTCATAACAAAATTAAAACATTTTTAAAACTTAAGATTATTTCTTTGAGGGAATAGATGAAAAAGCGGGGGTGCCCGAGTGGTCAAAGGGGCTGGACCAAAAAGGAGCTAAGCTGAGGCCCCAGTGGCGTAGGCCTGCGCGGGTTCGACTCCCGCCCCCCGCACTAAGAATCCTTTTGAAATACTCCTAAAAAGTCTTAGCAGTCCAAAAAGTATAATTGAAATAACTTAGGAGAAAAAGTTAGACTGAATAAAGAGAGAAAAATACTGATTACGGTAATTCTACGGTTGTTACAACCTTCTCTTTCTTCTTACCAAAGATGGGTTCTAGTACTGTTTTAACGACAATTTTTCTTTTCTCATAGTCAACTTTTATCATGAATGTTCCTTTGACGGGTTTTCCATACGACATTGCTAATAGTGTTCTGTGGAAAAACGTTAAAATAGATGCCATTTTCCTTGCTTTATCTCTTGGAAGTTCCCCTGATAATTCTCTTCTCAATAGCATCTCGAGATAATTTATGCTTTTTCTCAAGTTACGTAATCGAGTTAAACTTGGCAAAATTCCTCGTCGGTATAGTACTGCTATTTTCATCGTTTGTCGTCTTAGTGATGATATTGCTCTTCGTAAAACATATGACATCTAAACTCACATATGCTCCAACTAATTATATACTATTGAAGTTTATCAAGATTACTTTGACACAAGGAGATTGCTGTGTTATTCTTAGGATTAAACATATTTCAAAGTGAGAAATAGTTTTTTATGTGAAAGAAAATCTTTATTGTCCTTGTTCTGTTTCTTATGTGTGAAAAAGATGAAGCCAAATAGGGAAGTTATTAAGAAGATCATTAGAACTGTAATGACTGTGGAGAAACCACATATACGAATCGGAAAGCGAGGAATTCATGATAAATTGGTGCTACACATACGCAATATTTTACAATCAAGAGGAATTATTAAGATACGAATTCTAAAAAATATTGCAGAAAACAAGGAAGATGTTATACGAATTTCTAATGAATTAAAAGAAAAACTTGGTGATTTTGCTAAAATTGGAGAAATACGTGGTCGATCAGTTGTGATTTATGCTCCCAGTATTTTGAGAAGAAAATTAAATAAAGAAAATGATTTTCAAAAAATTATTAGAACATAAATTCATCCATGCACGACTAAAAGTTCCCTAACTTTGTATCCCGGTTTTCCCTTTACTCTATATTTTAGGATTATTTGTTGCCTTGGCTCTAATTTTTCAATGATCCAAGTAATGTGATAACGCCCAGCAATAGTGTCAATAGATGCTGCCGCGGGCTCGATACTATCCTCAATCAATTCGAATTTGTCTGCTGGAACAATATCTTTGATCTCTAATCTTTCTTCTGGTAATTGACCTTCGTTCACAACATAAAATAACACTTCAAATACATCTGCTTCGATAGGTTTAACCTCTTTTCTTTTAGCAATTTTACGTAAGGCTGGTACACATTGAATCTTTGGTGGCTCCGGAGCGATTTCAAATACCTTAAACCCAGCTTCTGGCGCGATGTGAATTATTGCTGGGAACTCATAGGTGGTATCCTCTTTAGGATCAATCGAATTAAACGTATACTCAACATAGATCTTATCGCCTTGTTTGATTCCCCGGCGCAATATGTTAAAGACGCCAGAAATCGTTATTGTTAACTTATGTTCCTTCGTTGGATCGTAATCATCAGGTTCTAGCTTAAAAGACCAAAGTTTGTCCCTTGGTAATTCATATTCTTCTTCACTTATCAGTTTCACGAGAATGTTATCTGGTTTTGGTGGCTCAAACCCAGCAGGGATTGTGTTTATAATTTGTGCAAAATCAAGCTCAGCACTACCCTTGTTTTCAATTTCAATGACCGTGTGCATCTCCTCTTTCATGTGTGCTGCAACTTGGACTTCTGTAAGTCCACTAATGTATGATGGATGATGTACCTTTGTTACTTTCTTTGCAGTACCATCTACAACTCTTATTTCGAGATCCTCAATTTCAAATATTCCACCAGTTCTCTTAATTATTGTTGGTACGATCCATACCTCTGGATCACCAATAATCCTTGGGGATGTTGGATTCTTGACTACAAATGGTCCCAATTTAACAGTTTCTCCTGGTTTAATTTCAACAGGTTTAAATTCAATCATTGGATATTCTCTTTCTCCTGGCGCTTTTTCATAATATTTGAATGGAAGTTTCTGTAGTTCCTCTTCGGATTCTGGCAAAACGAGATCTCCTTCTTCAATGTAACATCGTGCTATTATCTTAACTGGAGCTTTGCTCTTATTCGTATAAATGAAATAGCAATCCCACACTTCTCTCTCAGTTGGTCTCTCATTTAGCTCGATCCTATGTTCTTCCGGAGGAATTCCTTTTACCTCCACAATATCTAATCCTGAAATAGCAATTCCCTCTGCAAAGTATGTGGCAGTAACGGGAATACTCCTAAACGGGGAAACATTTTCAGTAAATAAGGTCACATCAATGCTCTTCTTTGCTTCTTGTTGTGGCTGCACTTCAATTCCCTTCGCAACCAGTTTATCAGCACTTTTCTCAAATCCTTCTGGCAAGGTTGTCGGTAGCTTAAATTGCTCTGGAATTCCTCTCTCGAAATCTACTTTGAAAGAAACAGATGAATTGTTTTTAGCCACAAACGTCATCTTAAAGGGTATTTCGATTCCTTTGTAGGCAGTTATGACAGGTAAATCACTCGGAGTTTCAAATATCTCCTTAACTTCTACAGCAATTGGTGCCTCCTCCACTTCATACTCAATCTCATGTGGTTTCTCAGTATATTCGGAAACAACTGGAACTGATACTACTTTGCTAAGTCTCGTCTTCTCGTAATTTCTCAAATGTAATTCAAGATCATATATAGG
>JAHKLH010000010.1 GCA_029856635.1 Candidatus Njordarchaeota archaeon | reverse complement strand
TATAAGAGAAACACAGTAATTTTATATTTTTAGTGAAACTAAAACCAGAACAATTTTTCTAAGGATAAATTCTATTTCTTCTCTCGTTAAACATATTATTGAAAACGCTTACTTATTATCCCATTTCGAAATCAATAACTCTTTATTTTGAAGCCAAAATTCGAAAAATTTTATTTTAAGTTAATTTCAAGGTAATAATAGTATCCTTATACTGTATTATATTGACTTAAATATTAACCATTGCATCCATATGAAATTGGGAGGCGGGAGTAGGGTAGGGAATAAGGGAGGGAGAGGGGGTAAAACCCCGATCCCGAACTTATTCCCTACCCGAAAGCACTGGGGGAAAACTCCAGTGTTGCCCGCCTCCCACTTTTTATTTATGATAATCCTAAATGATATTAATTATCTACTATGATGTATTTTCTCGCGTTACAAAGAGTTCCCAGTATTGAGGATATCTCTTATTTAAATTGGCTCATAATAATTCTGAGTGCTGAAAATTAATTTTTACTAAAAATTATCTCTCATATCTCTTTAATCTCACTTTTCCTCTGTTTGTTTTCAATTTAAGCATTTTCTATCTGAGAATACCCATAATTTCTTTTTGATCATAATATATTCGATACTTATGAGTCATTTACTCTGCAAAGATATGAAGAGGTAACTTGAAACGCTGTATCGTATAGAAGAACAATTAATTTGAACTTTTGGAGAATAATATATTGAAAGGAGTCTATTTTTAATCATATTGTAAAAACATTGTTTTAGGTTTAAGAGAATTAAGTCAAAATAAGGGGAAAAATGGTGTCCCGTCGTTACATTAGTTTAAGTAAGTTCTTAACGCTAGTCTTACGACATAAGCCAGACATACTTCAATTGCGTATGACTCCTGATGGATTTGTTTCAGTAAATGAGCTTGTTAAAAAGATACGAAAGAGACCAAAATTTAATTGGGTTACAGTTAATGATATTTTATATGTGGTTAAACATGATGAGAAAGGACGTTTTGAAATAAAAGAGAAAGATGGTAAACTATATATACGTGCGAGATATGGCCACAGTGCTGAGTTACCTATTGAAGTAGAATATGAGAAAGTGTCTGCTGATGATGTGGATTACCTCTACCATGGAACGAGGGCTGATGTATTGCCGTGGATTTTGAGGGAAGGGCTAAAACCAATGAGACGAAAGTATGTTCACTTAACAAAGAATCCACAAACTGCATTAATTATGGCAAAAAGGCACAAGGGAAAGCCAGTTATATTGAAAATAGATGCAAAGAAGTTTATTCAGGATGGAGGAGAAATCTTTAAAGCATCTGATGAAATATACCTTACAAAATATATTCCTCCTAAATACATAAAAATATACAAATACGGAGAGTAATTATTAGAAAATGATCTATTCTGATTGTGGAATAAGCTTGGTTGATCCAATTAAAGCTACTGTTTTCCAATTACCTGGAGATTCAAGTACATGATATAGAACTCCGTCCATTATTCTATTGTCTTCCTTAGTTACTGCTGCAAAATCTGTTGGCCAGAGACCTGCAATAGCTACGCCATCCTCTAGTAAGATCATCAAAAATCCGAATTTAAGTCCTTTCTTATCTTCTGCGACTAGAACAAAATATTGCTCTGGTAGAAATTCAAGCTCTTCTGGAGGGGTAACTTCTTTTACATTGCCTATCAATGAGTAATTATCGTATTTCTTAATATTACCAGCAATTCTAGTGAGTAACTCCATCTTAAAAACGGGGATTCCTCCTAATATGTCACGTATGTCTGTGAATGTTACCGTGAAATCGTCTGCTGGACCTGGCTCTTTTCCTTCAAACAAAACTTTCCATGTTCTCGCCATTAAAAACTCCAATTTAACTGAAAAGAATAGTGCATAGAATTATATATAAAGATACCAAAAATCGTATCGACTGGCGTTAAAGATCATGCTGTTATACGATAAACATTACTGAGAAACACATACACATCATTACTCTTTAAGTAAAACCTGATATCATATACCGATAATTATATAATTAAATTATCTATTAAAATATTTTAAATAGTTATAATTATTTACTAATTACAAGAAAAGCTGAATATCGGCGTATAAAAATGGAATTTGCAATAATAACAAAGGATCTGACAAAGAAATTTGGATCGTTGACTGCGGTTGATCGTATCAATATAAAAATTAGAAAAGGAGAAATATTCGGATTACTTGGTCCAAATGGTGCTGGAAAAACAACTACTATTCATATGCTTGCAACTATTCTAAAACCAAGTTATGGAACTGCGATTGTAGCTGGACATGATATTCTTAAAGAACCAAATAAAGTAAGAGAAAAAATTGGGATTGTATTTCAAGACATGACAATTGATAGACATTTAACTGGATACGAGAATATGTGGATTCATGGAAGGCTGTATGGACTAAGAGGACATGAACTACATGAAAGAATAAAAGAGTTATTAGAATTTGTAGGATTGTGGGAATGGAAAGATATTGAAGTACGAAAATACAGTGGTGGAATGATAAGAAGACTTGAAATAGCTAGATCTCTCTTGCATCATCCTGAAATTCTCTTTTTAGACGAACCAACTCTTGGTCTTGATCCTCAAACACGTGTTCATGTTTGGGATTATATCATGCAGATAAGGAAAGAAAAGAATATGACCATCCTTTTGACAACACACTATATGGATGAAGCTGAGAAACTTTGCGACCATGTTGCAATAATTGATCATGGAAAAATTATTGCCGAGGGAACACCTAACGAACTGAAAACAATCGTAGGTAATGATGTGATTTGCATTAAGGTAAGATGCAGTCCAGATAAAATTCAAATTTTTGTTGAAAAATTAGAAGCAACACTAGACAGTACTTTTGTCAGATTCGCAATGGGTCGAATAACACTTGGTGTAAAGAATGCTCCTCAAGTAATTCCAGTAATCTTCGAGATTGCTAGAAGAATGAATATAAGGATTTTACGCCTAGAATATTCCAGACCAACGCTTGATGACGTCTTTCTCAAACTAACTGGTCGCAGAATTAGAGAAGAATTTGGTTCATGGGTTGACTTTATTCGGAGAGAAAAAATGAATAGATTTATGAGAAGGTGACAAAAATGAAGTGGATTGGTGCTTTCATTGCAATGTGGTATCGTCAAGTGAAGCAATTCTTAAGGGCCAAACCACGATTGATTGGAACATTTCTTCATCCGATTTTCTGGCTTCTTTTCTTTGGAATTGGATTTGCTGGAGCATTTCGCGAGGGCATGAGTCAAGCAATATTCATGGGATTAAGTTATCTTGAATTCTTCCTTCCTGGAATTGCAATGATGGGAGTCTTTACTGGAGCATTTATGTCGGGAATATCTGTGATATGGGATAAGGAATTCGGCTATTTAAAAGTTGTTTTAGTATCACCTGCCTCAAGAAAGGCAAGTATTTTAGGGAGGATAATCGGAGATTCAACGATTGTTGTGTTTCAAAGTGTTGTTCTTCTTTTACTTGGTTATTTACTTGTTCCTTCAATGAACCTTATTAATATACCGCTTTACATTTGCATAGCTTTTCTCGTATCAATATCGTTTGCTGGAATTGGTGTTACAATTGCAACCAAAATGCAAACGATCGAAGGTTTTCAATTAATTGTGAATATTATCACATTACCGCTTATGTTTCTCAGCGGAATTTTTTATCCTATTCACGTAGCTCCAGATTGGATTCAACCCATAATTCTAGCAAATCCACTTACATACGGAGTTGACGCCGCACGATTTGTGCTTGTTGGAAAGAGTTACTTTAATATTCTTCTAGACATTGCTCTGCTCGGTGTGCTTTCGATGATTCTTATCTTCCTGACAATGTATCAGTTTGAAAAAGCAACTATAGGATAGATATATTAATGCCATCGGAAGTTTAAAAAATGCCTTTTGATTAAAAATAACACTTTTTAAAATATTGTGGGAATAATATACCATTGTGGGAAAAATGATTGAAATTACGTCACTTGATTCTCGTGGAAGAGTATTAATATGCGAAACTTAGAAAAATGTACGGACTTAAACCAAACATGCATATTGTATTAATACCAACAGAAGAAGGTATCTTGATAAAGTCTCTTAAGGATCCTCTAAAAAGATTATCAGAGATACTTGAGGGCATTGAATGGGGAAGAGAAACAAGAAAGAGAGCTGAAAAATGGTTACTACAGCAGAAGCAATCTTAGTTGAACCAATTTTCTTTTTGGAGTAAATCTAAAGGAAAAATTACATAATTATGTGTTAAAAATTGCTTCGTTACATGAAAATAATGTGATTAAGTGCTATGTTTCTTCCTCAGCATTTGTTGAATTTAGGACTGTTCTTTATTCCCATGGTAAAAAGCCTAATGAAGTTCATGAAGCACTGCTAATAATAATTGATTTCTTGAGAAAAAGAAAAATCGAAAGAAATTTCATTAAGAAGCGAACATGTGATACTTGCAGATCATCTACGATCAAAATATCCTAATTTATCATTTTTTGATGCACTTCATGCGGGAGTAGCGCTTGTAGAAAAAAATTATTTTAGTAAGTTATGACACTATATATTCGCAAATTAATGAAATCTCATGGAAAAGTTTTCGTGATTTTTGATAGTAAACTCCTCTTTCATGAATTTTTCCTAGGATACGTGCAGCTATGCTACAAATAATCTTAATAAAGCATAATGCATTTCCTGAACTATTTTGATAAACCTTTTCGCTCATTATAGAGTCTAAGAAATTCATTAATTGCTTTCTCAACCTTCTCTTCTACTTCCCTTTTATCTTTTCCGGTCGCAATTGCTGTGACTTCCATTCTCTTCCCAAATCCTGTAGGAAACGTCTTTATATAAACATCTGGAAACATTTCAGATACTTTTTTGAGAATATCAGCAACTGTCGTTTCGTCTATCTCCTCAATATAAATTGTTCTTGAAGCAGTGTATGTTCTTTCCTTGAGTGCAATTAGTTTTGGAACAACTTGCTCAAAAACATAAAATGCTTCTTGTGGTGGTCCAGGAAGACACAATATTATTGCATTATCAAGTCGTATAAACACACCAGGTGCAGCACCAACAGCATTATAAATTGGTTCTGCTCCCTCTGGTAGATATGCCATTTTTCTCCGTGGTTCTGAAATGTCTGATGCCTTTACCAAACCGAGTTTACATAGTTCTTCATAGCGCCTTTTAACATATTTCAATGCGGTTTCATTTAGTATTAATTTTTTTCCTATGGCTTTCGCCACGCCCTCAAGCGTAATGTCGCCCGGTGTTGGACCAAGACCGCCTATGAGTACAATAATTTTGGCACCTTTTTTGAACGCATTATTAATCTCCTCAGCAATTTCATTGACATCATCAGGTATCACAGATCTGCGTATTATTTTGAATCCAAGGCTTGTTAACCTTTTTGAAACCCAATGAGAATTATAATCTAAAACGCGTCCACTTAGAATTTCATCTCCTACTGCAATAATATATGCACTCATCTTTTAAACCCAAACAATAAATAGTAGTAATCTTCTCCCTATTGAAAAACGCTTGAGTTACATTACATCATAGTACCCAATGCACTACATCTGATTCAACATCATATTAGCTACTCTATTCTCATACATGCAAAATGCATAAAACTATAACAATTATTTGATACTGTAATTATATAAGCTAATAATATTAGTGTTTAACTGTTTTTATGCGAGTCATAATGTTCTTCAAGAGTTTCTTATCAATTACATACTAAGAAACTCTGAATACACTATTATCATAATAGACATTAAAAGTACAATCTTCATAGTGATTATCATGACTATTATAGACTTTCATGTACATCCTCCACTTGACGCCGAGGAGAAACATATTAATCCAGAAAAAATTGCGGAGGATATCATAGAATGGATGAATTCGGAAGGAATAGATGTTACTGTTATACTACCAATAGCACCTTATATATCAAATGAATATGTATCAAAAATCGTAGATTATAATCCTAAGAGGCTCATTGGATTTGCTTCTGTGGTACCAAATCCTGCAGATTTTGCTATAAAAAAGCTTAAATATGCTATACAGGAACTTGGATTAAAGGGCTTAAAGCTTCATCCCGGAATGCAAGGATTCAGTCTTAGAAATACTCATGTTTTGCGTGTTATTCGTTTTGCTGGTGAATTACAGATTCCAGTAATAATTCATACAATGTTTGGCGATTTCTCTACTTTGTATTTTAAGACTACTCCTAGCTTTGATGAAAACCGAATTGAAGATTACGCTTTGCTACCATTTATTGCACCAGAAACAACAATAATCTTGGCACACATGAGTGGATCATTTCATTTTGAAGACGTTCTTCAAATTGCAACAAGCTCTAATGTGTATGTAGATACTTCATATAGTTTGATAACAATAGTGAGAAAAATTGGCCTTGAACTCCTTGCTGAATACGTTAAAGCTTTAGGCTCAGAGAAATTCATATTTGGAAGTGATTATGTCCTAGGGCTCACGCCGGAAGAATATGGAGCGAAAAAGCAGATTGAGCTAATTAGGAAAATGTCTATAAGTGATGAGAATAAGAAAAATATACTTTATCGAAACGCGGCGAAGATACTCGGTCTTTTAGATTATTAAAATCCTAATCTCCTGATTATTTTTTTTCCTAGAGTATTATGCTCAATGGTCTCTTTGGGAAATTATTGTCCGAATCATCATATTCAATTGTGCCTGTAGGTCTGCGTACTCTTTTGATTTTCGAAGAATTTCAGACTTAAGCTTCTGAGCTTTTAGTAGAATATCAACAATATTAGATAAATCTATATCTTTGATGCTCCTTATAGCATCTTCCATCTGTGATATCCAACGGGGTACTTCATCTTTTATAACTGTTTCTAGTTCTTCCTCGGGAGTTATCATTTCATAGAAACCATATATATGAATATGACTGTTAAAGAAAAAGTACTTTTCCAATAAATCCTTTCTATTTAGAGCCCTAAGTATTCTAATAAAAAGAGGTACTCCAGTTGAAATGTTTTTTGCTAGATCATATGGGATCTTAACAGCGACAAGAAGCGCTTTTCTCATATTCTCAATACTACTCCAAGCTTTCTCAGCAGCATCTCTAACGTCTCCTCTCTCTAATAATTCCAAAGCTTTAGATAAATCTTGCTTGCTTCTAGACAAGAGTTCCTCTAATTTCACAAGCATACACCAAGTTCTTTCAAAAATTAATTAAGAGATAATCTCCGTTTATAAAATATCATTAATACAAAATGGAGCTGGATTTAAGCAAGTAGAATTAAAGAAATTATTAAAAATCGCTAAATAAAAGCATGATAAGAGAGTTTAGCACTTACGGAGCGATTTAATTTCCTCCTTAATTTTATTCGCTTCTTCCTCTTTTCCTACTTTTCTTAGCAATTTTTCTTTGATTAAAAGAATCTCTATTAGGGATGTTTTTGCTCCGGGAATTCCTTGATTTGCTAATGTTCTAAGGTTTTCCTCACAATATTTGCATACACTAATAGCCCTTTCAATCTCGCCTTTTTTATCAAGAATTTTTATTCGAATTTTACTTGCGGTCATAAACTCGGCTATGTTCTCGATGTGTCCAGCAAAAATCATATGACGCGCCATTACCATCGCACTTTCACTTACAGTTAATGCATCATCAATTTTTCCAGCAGCTTCAAGAGCAACTGTCTTTTCAGTTAGTATTGGAGGAAGTAATGGTAGCAAGTATGAACGACCTATTCTGATCAATCCTCGGCAAATTTCCTCGGCTTTGCTGTATTCATTTACTGCATCAGAAAATTTCTTCATTGCATTATATATTCGTCCTCTAACAAGCGAAATTGTTACAAGTTTATCCCGTAAGATATCCATTCCCTTTTCAACGTTTTCATTTACAATCTTTTCTGCTTTTTCTAACTCCTTCAAAGCATCATCAAATTTATTCATGTCCTTCAAGACTTGCGACTTATCAATAATTACATCAACATATTCTCCAACATGCTTTCCCTCATCTACGGCAGGTTTAAAGTGATTTTCTGCATCTTCAAACATTTTTTTTGCAATATCTAGCTTTTTCTGAGTATAATAAACTCTTCCCTTATTAGCCGCTGCCCTTGCTAAACCGATTTTTGCATCTTTGTCTCCTTTTCTAGCAAGCTCTTTATACACATTTTCTGCCTCAATGTAATTCTGTAGTGCTTCATCATATCTTTGCATACCATATAATGCATGCCCCTTATTAAGTAATATTGGACCCAGTTCTCTCATTAACTTTCTATTGCCTTGCTCGATCTCGCTTCGGCATATTTTCTCAGCCTCATCTAACATTATTAATGCAAGATCAAGTTGGTCTGTTTCTCCACAACTTGCTGCAGCATTATTTAAGAGAATAATTTGCTTTAATGGAGTCTGATGCGCGATGGCATCAAAGAATAGTGTGATTATGAAAAGGACGTCTTCGTCAATTCCACTAATGCGTGCAATTTTGAGAAGCACTCCTATACTTCTTACACCATCAATTGCAATGTCAAGTGTTTTACTTAATGGTGCAAGTAATTTTATAGCCTTGTTGAAAGCACCGCTGGCAGCTTTAATGAAATTGCTCAATTGACTTCTTTTCTTATCTGTTTTCTCTCTTAAATAATCAGTCAAAATATGAGGCAACAGTATCACGAGCGCATTAAAATTCGTTAAATGTATTAATCCCGCTAATGCTCTTTTCCACTCCTCCTTAGCGCTTTCGAGGATAAATGGATTTGGAATTTTTCCTTCACGTGCTTTTTCCTCAATTTCAGTGACATCAGCTTCAGGATACAGTTCTTTAATAATTCCTAGTAGTTCTTGCATTTGCTCGGAAATATAGCGGTTTGGTATCCATTCTTCTGCCATTAAACTCTCCTTACTAAATTTTAATTTGTTTACATAATATTAAAAAAATTACAAGATAGCACACTCTGAATATGTATTCAAACTCGTTCTGATAAACTCTTATTTCATCTATTTCATCTTATATTTAATTACGATTTGCCTATTTTTCTCAGCAATGTAAAATGTATTTCAATGCGCTTTCTGAAATATATTAGCAAGATTCCGCATAGGAGTTCTCCAATAGGAAGAACAAGAATAAGGAGAATTGATGCAATATCCAAAAGCCTTGAATTAAGAACATGCGAGATTCCTGAAAAACCAGTGCTCAAGAGTATCAAACTCAGCAAAACAAAACCGATGTTAATGGGAGTAAATGTTTTCTCAAGCAATAATAATGTGAAGGCGATAATTGTTAAAGTAGATCCTAAGAGAAGAACTTTTGATTTAAATACTAGATATGTCAGGCTAATTATGGTCATAGTTATTATTTGTAAGAGACAAAAAATCATCAATATTCGTTGTCCGATTTCAGTTAATTCAAATGCAAGTAGATAACCAGACATATAAAGCACAGTAATTATCGAGAAAATCGAAAACGTACCAGATAGGATGAGAAGTATTCCTGATGAAATAATCAGAAAATTTCTATTCATTTATTTTCTCCTTATTGCTATAAGAGATTCAACACCCTTATACTTAAAGCTTGTAATTTTTTCAAATTCGTCTGAAATTACATCAGCACGAGCAGCAATTACGAGTTTTTCAGCATTATTATTCTGCTCAAAGATCTTAGTAATTTCTTCTAAAATCTGCTTCTGCCGCTCCTTCTTTGGATTTACATTAATTATATTTGAGGAGAATACTTTATCATCCGCATTTATCGCATCACGAATATCTACAACCCTTATTGGATACCTTCTATGCATAACAACAACGTTTATTCTTCCAGGAGCCTCATAGCAGCTTACATAAGGATATTCTTCTTTCCTCCATCTTTTTCTTAATAATTCAAGAGCTCTCGTCGGATTTAGAGCCTTCATTCTAAAGACAGCCATTCCAGGAATTCTTGACCTATTCGCTTCATTTCTAGCTAATTCAAATGCACTTTCTGCGACTCCACCATAGTAAAATTCTCCAAAATTATCCTCCAGATTCCACTCACTCGCAACTACTATTGCTCTGCTTAATATTTCTTCGGGGGAATTGAATTCAAAACCACACAAGTCTAGTGTTAGTGTTAATTTTTTATTTTCCACAAACGCATAAACTTGTATCTGCGGATTATCCAAATCAACTTTTGGTCTTTCACCTATCTTTTCAATGAAATGATCAACAATTGCTTGACCAATCAATACTCCAAGATCTCTCTTATGGATACTTCCATCAGTTGCCGGGATAACGGCAAATGACCTCGTTATATCCCAATATCCTATCCAGTTTATCTCTCGCGCTACATCATACAAGTCATCTTTCCTTTCAATAACTTTCTCCGCAAGTTTCAGGTAAATTCCATCAAAAGTTTTACCAAAGAGTGCAAGCTTAATGACAGCATCAGTTAGGTCCTCAACATCAATCTCAATACGATCATTGAACACTCTGGAATCCTTAATATTTTCTCCCAAAAGTATTCTTGCTTCTTTTTCAACAAGCGGTCCTAGACCCTCAATCGTAGTTAGAATTAAAGTACTCATATTATTCTACCTCTGCTCATTAATTCATTAAATATTTTTAAGAATATATTTTCTCTTTATTTAATCAAAAAGTGTGGTAAATTAAAATTCAATTAAATCTCGGCTCTAAGTAATGACATAGGACTAAATCTCCTTAACTTTCTGTCTAATAGGAATATCAGTGGAAATATTGAGAAAAATAGTAGTGTGAATGTTAGCAAGGAAGCGTCTACATATGCCTCGTCTGCAAAAAGTCGTATGTAGCCATAAATTACTTCATGATAGTACGGAATAGCAATATAAAATGCGGTTAAACATCCAATAATTAGCGCAGGTACGATTACGAGTATTAATGGTACAATAACCACGAGAAGTATTTGCTTCCTTTTGACTCCTAATGCAGATAAAATGGCTAATTCTCTTCTTCTTGTCTCAAGATCCCGAAAGAGATATATTAGAATTATACTCATTCCAATGATTATAGCTATTATTGAGAAAAATAAGTTAGAAATTAGCTGAACCCTATTTATACGAGTCATTCGTGTGACTACTCTTGATGGACTCAATACATATCTAACATCATACAACTCAGTAATTTTATCGATTACATAATCCTCAGAGGCCTCCTCTCTAAGAAGCACATAAGCACCATTTACTTTTTCTTTTAACTCTGGTGGGGCAATATAGTTATAATAAACATTAATGTTTACAAAAATAAAGTAGTCTAAATCACTAAATGTTTGTGGGAGTATTGTATTAAGTACGAAATCATAATCTCTAATTCTTATAACATCCCCTATTTTTGCATTTAATTTAAGTGCAATACCAAATCCGATGCATATGTCACCTATGATTTCTTCATGATAATCTAGGATGATAAGTAATTTCTGCACCAAAGATAAATTCACAAATTCTACCTGATAACTTATTGTCTCTCCGCTTGTTATATCTTCTATTTCATATGGCACCGACATAAATGTAAAGAAGCAATCTACGCCCTCAATTTCTCGAAGCGTGTCCATGTGATTTGCTGGAACTGGATTTATTAGCCAAAATTTAACTAATCTACTAAACAGAATTACTGTTCGCTCATTTCTGTACTTTATCTGATAATAAAACGTGAGATTAAATGATACAAAAGTGCTAACAAGCATCATTACAATAAACATTGCTAAAATAAATCGCTTTCTCCTGCTCATGTATTTTTTAGAGTACCAAATTGCTGCCTTCATCTTCTAATCAACCTACCATTAACCAACTCAAATACTTTTGTTCCATATTTAGCTAGATACTCCTTGTGGGTAACCAAAATCACACTTTTTCCACTTCTTGCAATATTAGATAATATTTCCATAATTATTTGCTCATTATCTCGATCTAAGTTTGCAGTAGGTTCATCAGCAAGAATTAACTCTGGATCATTTATTAACGCACGAGCAATTGCAACTCTTTGTTGTTCGCCTCCACTCAATTGATTAGGATAATTATATAACTTATCACTGAGTCCAAGCTTCGTTAGAAGCTTCTTTGCTTTTCTTATAGCGATTTTTCGTTTAACTCCGGAGAAAACTGCAGGAACAATAACATTTTCTAGTGCATTTAAAAATGGTATTAAATTGAAATTCTGAAAAATAAAACCAATATGCTTGCTTCGATATTCAGCCAATTCATCATCACTTAAACTATGAATATCTCTTCCAAGAAATTCAATTTTCCCTTCATCAGGTTCTTCAAATCCTGCAATTATTCCAAGTAATGTCGTTTTACCTGCTCCAGACGGACCAATGATAATGACAAAATCATATGGTCTTACTGAGAATGAAATATCTACTAGAACATCCTTAAGCAGATATCTTTTTGATACATTCATTACGTGAAGTATTGCATTTGTCGACTTCAATAATAACCCCTAGAATTTTAAATATTTAATTTCTAATTACACTGTGACCATTTTTGCGACATGATTCGATATAGGAACATAATAAGCAATCGAGTTTGTGGAAAAGTAAAGCTAACTCTTTGAATCATTTAGCGCAAATGCGAAACTTATCTAAATTAAACTTTAAGCCTCGATTAAGACTTCTTGATTTTCAAAGCATTAAGTTCCTCTATTGTCATTTTTAACAATGCATCATGTACTCCACGATCAACTAATACTTTCCCTCTCAATGCAATATTCCTAAACCATAGTGGCGCATCATTAAGAATTCTAACATCTATTGGAACCTTTGCAATTTGTTCTAATTCTTCTTCTAAGCTCAATTTGTAATCGAGAGTATCTCTAACTTTGCATTTATCAACAAATATTGCTAAATCTAAATCCCTAACATACTTTCTCTTTTTATCAATGTAGGATCCATATATCATCGCAAGAAGTATTTCTGGTTTTTTGTTCTAATGTTCTTTTAATAAGATTTATTTTGTCTTTAAGCTTATCTTTCACAAAGAATCGAAATCTCATACATTCTTCAAGAGAAAGCTTAAGTTTTCCTATTTCTGACATACTTCATAACCTTATCAATAAACTTCTTTAACTTCTAAGGCCTCTTTCACCATCGTTCTGGAAATCTTTTTTATAGATTAATTCATAAAATATCAAAGTTTTATTGATTTAAAATTATTACTGCATGATTTTTTATGGTGAGTCTGTTGGATATAAATGAATTAATTAAGCAAGCTTGGGAATCCTACGAAAAAGCTTTAGAATACCTGGAAAAAGGAGACTTACGAGATGCGGCTGAGAAAGCATGGCTTTCTGTGGAAACTATGAGAAAAGCCGTCATGGTGGCAGCTAAAATTCCTTATGAAAAAACGAGAGTAGTTTCCATTGCACTTAACGTTTTTAGTAGAATCATGAATATACTAGATGCAGAAGATCTTCTTCTTGAATATTATGCATTCCAGTCTACTCTGCATGGTCTTGGTTTTTATGAGGGTATTTTAAATGAAGACACCACTGAGAGATTCATAAAACGTGTGGAAATTTGGCTTAGAAAAATGAGCTCTCTTATCAATAAGGCAAAATTAATAGATGCAAGAAAAATTTTAGAACTAGAAGAGCAACGAATTAAAGTAAAGCAACGTTTAATGGTTCAAGCATACGAATTAGTTAAAATTCGTAATCAAATGCGAGAAATAATTAATCAGTTAAAGGCGTCAATTAGGCATTAAAACGTTTTATTACACGTGGATAATCTAAAAAATCAGAGTACCCTGTGATACATAAGCATCCAAGCACGATGAATATATTACTGTAATCAAATGATAAAAGTAGAGTCATTTTAATTAATTCTAGAAATACTTATTTTAGATGATGAGTTTGCCCGCGTCTGATGCCTGATGAACTGGCTAGGTGCTGATTAATGATGGGTCAGGAGAATATTCTGAAGCAATTATTGAAGTATCCATACATGTACAATGAGAAAAAACTTGCAGAAATTCTCGGTCTTGATTTAGAAGAAGCTAAATATATTTTAGATTTGGCCAAAAACTTATCTGTAGAATTCGTGGAGCTTGTTTCATTTGAGAAACTAAAATGTGCTTTTTTGACAATAAAATTCCTTCATAATCCTTCAGCAGAACTTCTCAAAAAATTGCTTAAAAAAGAAGAAGCACGAAAGATAATTTGTGAGACATTGGCTCTTTTCTGTCATAGAGCAAAAAATCTGGATAAAGTTGTTGATGCTATTCGCATGCTTATGCGATCGAGAGATGTAGATTTAAAATGGTATTGTTCTGTTTTGCTTAATATCATCTATGCAAAAACTAGTGATAGAGAAATTCGCGAGAAAATTAAGAGAGTACGAAGCACAAGTCCATTAATTAGGGAACTTCTTAATGTATGGCAAGCTCAAGATAGGATAAAGGAAATAAGGAAACTTGTGAAAAAGTATCTTTTAGATTTTAGGGAAGTGTATGATTGAGAGATTTAGAATTTGGTTATTAGACTTCGATGGCGTATTAGTTGATAGTTATACCTGCTTGCCACGAGTTTATGAGAAAATTGCCTATGAAATTGGATTACATGAAAATGATGTGCAAAAATTTGTGGAATTATGTATGAAAGAAGAAGAGAAAATGGAGAAAAGAGAACAATACGATAGAAAGAATGCTTTAATTAATGTACTGCGTGAAATGAATGTAAAATATGAAACATTAGACATTGATTATCTAATTGAATTATACTGGAAAGAGAGAATTAAAGGCTCCTTTCTTATAGATGGAGTAATTGAAACACTGAATTATTTATACAGAATCTCAACATTAGTTGTTGTATGCGGTAGTGATTTCTGGAAAGACATGAAAAGACAGCGAATTAATGCTAGTGGATTATCTAAATTTTTCAGAGAAATAATAATTATTGGAGAAGACTTCCCTGACTTTGCTAGTGCAATTAATTACTTAAGAGACAAATACTTCGTGAGACCAGATAACATGATTATTGTTAATGATCGAACCAGCGTGATATGCAAAACTAAGAAAACAGGAATTATAACTGTAAGGGTAAAATCTCATTCATTTCTTGAGAAATTATTTGAAAATAATTGTAATCCTGATTTTAAAGCAGATAATCTTCATGAACTAGTCTTGAGAATGTTGACATTCAATTCGTTTAAATGCGAGATTTAAGGTGTATTTCAAATCTTTGACCCAGTAGAATCTTTTATATTTAGCAGCGTTCGCTATCACAAGAATTGTAAGAATTAAAAGTACGATGCATACAATATATGCGTAATGTGGTGCTTCAATTGCATACATTGAGATTGCATAGATAATCATTAAAACAATGGATTCTGGTACAGTAATCTTCCTATCAACAGTAGTAATTGCGCCAAATATTGATATTAATCCAGCAAGGAGTAATAAAACAGTTAAATCTCCGGGAATCATTACATGCTCAAAAATGCTCAAATGACCACTTATAATAGTCGCAAAAAACATGCTTGAGAATAGAAGTGTTCCATTATTAATCCTTGATGACATGAAATTGAGAATACCCAGCCTCGCTAAATCTTCGTTTTTAAGTGCCATCATGTACGCTATAAGTTTCTCGGGTAATTCAGTTATAATTGGAGAAATAACAGCAGCTAATAATAATGGAGAAACTGCAATTAATTCAATAGCATTTATAAATTTCTCAGCAAAGAGTTCTCCAGATATGCCAATTATAAGAATTGATAAAACAATCACTATTACTGACAATCCTTTTCTATCAAGGAATTTTCTGGCAAGTCCATGAGGCTCTTCGAATTCAATTTCTGGAGGTAATCTCGTCGTGAGCCAGGTGTAAAAGACAAACATAAACAGTAATATAATAGAATCTATTAAATCAAGGTATCCCTTTAGTCCAATAATTATCATATATACGCCTGACAATGCCAGAAATATTGATTCTAAGCTATTTTCTCTCATTAGATCTAACGCTTTATCTTTTCTTATACCCTTAACGCCTGCTAAGTAAGCAAATACGATGACTGATGATATGCCAAATGCAAGTAAAAGAACATTTGCTCCAATTATTGATGCTAGTGCTATATTCAAGTGACCATCAAGTGACCATGCTATAACTACAACATATTCTGGAAGTGTTTGAAGCAATGCAATTACACATGCAATTAAAGTATCCGCATATCTATATTGTAAAGCTTCAGCAACCGCGGATGCTAATATGGAACCAATAATTATTGCAATGGATAGTATTGCTATCTCAATTAACAGAAATAAATCCATCAAACTCTCACCTATTTAAATAATAGTTTTCAAATTTGTTTCATTATAGAAACTCAACCATTATTTTAATATTAATTAGCTGAAATCTGAAAAATTAAATACTTGTGTTATAGTCCATTTTTATCAGAAATAAAATAAATACTCATTGATTTTATTATAAAACTAGATTAAAAACAACATTGATTTAGTATATACATTATTTCTTCATATAAATTGAAAATTAAGAGAGAAATCTGCTTAGAGGCGAAAAATAATGTATGATGCAGTTATCGTTGGTGCTGGAATATTAGGACTCGCCACTGCTTATCACATTAAAGAATTGAGACCTAATGACAGGATCCTTGTTATAGACAAACTTAAAGGTCCCGGACAAGGCAACACAGCAAAAAGTGCAGCGATGTTCAGAACATTCTTCTCCTCAAGAACAAATCTTCTTTTAGCAAAAACATCAATTGAATTTTATGAGTATGTAGAAAAGAAGCTTGGTTACGATCTAGGAATGAGATGGACTGGATATCTTTTCTTAATAACTGAAGAAGAGTATAAGAGGAACAAGCCTGTTCTTCAAACGATGAAAAACATGGGATTAGAATACAAGATTTATGACGCAGACTATTTAGCTAAGACCCTTAACATTAATGTTAAAGTATCTCAAGATGAAGAAGCGCAAATGATGGGGCTTGTAGATATTGATTATGGATTATTTATTCCAAGAGCAGGATGCATCGATGTAGACTCTCTAGTAAAATTCTACGAACAAGAGCTACGGAAGAAAAATGTTGAAATAAAGTGTGGAGTTGAAGCTAAAGAGCTAATTGTTGAACCTAAAGAACCACTTGAACTTCCAGGCGAACCATATCCATGGCAAGAAGCAAGTGTAACTGGCGTTAGAACAAATATTGGTGATATAAAAGCAAAGAAAGTCATTCTTGCAACTGGCGCGTGGACACCACTTCTCCTAGATAAGATTGGCATTGATTGTCACATTAAGGCGAAGAAACGTCAGATATTTTCAATTAAAGCAGATAAGGAGTCTCTTAAGAAACTATTATATACGAAGGGATTCAATCCAGAGAATTGTATGCCATTCTTAATATTACCAAAACCAAAGATCTGGATTAAGCCAGCGTTAGAAGAAAAAGCAATTTGGATTGGATTGGCAGATGAGTTCCCAAGGGAATTTAAAGTAGAGGACGACCCACAACCAGAAATGAACTTCTATGAATATGGCTTATATCCAGTCATTATAAAGTATCTACCACAATTCAAAGATGCTAGACCATACTCATCATGGGCTGGATTATATGCAATTAATACAATTGATGAACAACCAATAATATTCGAAACACATGGAGTTCTTGTTGTATCTGGAGCAAGCGGAAGCGGAATAATGAAGGCCGATGCCATTGGTAGAATAGCAGCAGCACTATACGCTGGAATGGAATATGCAGAATTATCTGGTGGCGAGCGCATTAAAACAACAACATTTAGTATAGAAAAGAGAGAAACTGAGCCTGAAAGATTCGTCCTATAGCTTTCGATATTTTTGCGTTTATTTTTTCTTGACATATTTTTGGTGAATTGTTGTTAGAATCCTTGCTAATATACCTCATTAATATTAATAAAATAT
>JAHKLH010000001.1 GCA_029856635.1 Candidatus Njordarchaeota archaeon | reverse complement strand
TACAAGGGTGAGTTATATCAGATAATTGTTCGACCAGTTGAACGGGATAGATTACTTTTTGTTACAAAGAAGGAAATAACGAAGAAATCATATGTAATCATTGGACTAGACCCCGGAGAAACAGTAGGTCTTGCGATTTTAGATTTAAATGGTAGGATCTTGTATGTGGGAAGTCAATCTGATTTGGGGTTAATCAAGACTCTTGAGATAATATACGAACATGGAATTCCAATAGTTTTTTCATGCGATGTTCCCCATGTTCAAGGGCTAATTAAAAAGATTGCATCAAAGGTTGGTGCAATGGTATACATACCAAAAAGAGTCCTAAGCGTGGATGAAAAGCGAAGTATAGTGAGGGGACTAGGTATCAAGGTTAAAGATTCTCATGAAAGGGACGCGCTGGTTGCGGCATTTCTTGCTTGGCAACACTATCGAAAAATTTTAGAAAAGGTTGATCATATATTATCATGCCTACCACCTTTGTTCGATCACGATGAAATCAAGAAGGAGGTTATTTTTGGGAAGCCATTAAAAGAAGTTATTTCATCTTTCATAAGAAAATACATTGATAAGCAAATATCCTCTGCTCTACAATCGATTGAACTTAAGTCCTCGCGTGTTACCTTTCATGATTGGGAAGAAGAGCGGAAAAAATTACTTGAACACTTAGAGAAAGAGAGGGAGAAGTTCAGAGTGGAATTAAAAGCATTACAGGACGAAATACGCAAACTTAGAGTTAAATTAAAAGAAAAAGATGCTGAAATAGCATATCTCCATAAGCAATTAATGATTAAAAACAAAGAACTTAATGAAATAATGAGTGGAAAACTTTCTCAGTTAGAATCCCAATACATAGTAAATTTAAAATCACAATTGCAGGAAGCTTTGTCCCAGCTACGTAAATTGAAAGAAGATATCATTCAACTTAAGAACGAAAATTAAATTCTTCGTAAATTACTCACATTACGTGAAAATGAAATGGTAATAGGATATGTGATAAATCTGGATGAATTGGAAACTCTATATCAAAAATACCCGACACGAATGGTAGCACTAATTGTAAATTCTGCAAAAACTCCAAAGAAAACAGCGTTAAATCTTATTAAAGAAATGCAGATAAAGTATCTCTTCGTTAAAGAAAACTGGCGGAAACTTAAATGGATTGAGAATGAAGTAAAGATAACAGTTTTACCAATGCCAAAGAAACTCGATATCATTAAAGAAGAAATTATTATCCTAGATCAAAATACATTTGATGAAATTCTTGAGGATGCTTTTGCAATGGCTGGAAAAAATGAGGAATTTATTGAAATGACTCTAAGAAGAATTGTGACGGAGTATAGGAAAAAGAAAATAGAGGAACAAATTGAGGATTAAATATATTAAGCTTAGTGATGTCTTAGCGTAATTTCTTATAAACGTAGATTAGAACTATTAAGATTATTATTCCCGCGATTGCTCCTGCGATCTGCTCTATTTTAGGGCCTAATTCCTCTGATGGTTTTTCTTTAACTTTCACTTTAAATATAAATGGTCCGTAAAGCATAGTTCCCGTGAACTCAGTGTCAACTTTCACAAAAATTCGAAGATATCTCGAGCCATTTGGAACAAAAATACCATATACAGCAAAAACTTTTGGATGAATAAGCTTAGCAGAGATGTTCTTAATTTCACCTATTGTTTCATTCTTTTCAGTTAAAAATTCATAAGTGGCCGACACAGAAATATTTCCAAGTCCATCACTAATGGAAATATAAATCGTAGCGGTTTCATTAACTAATAAATTGATTGCAGTAACATTTAGTAAGTCGTACTTTGCAATTCCTAATATTCCAAATTCATGTAATGTTGATAATGTAGTTTCAAATTCATTTAGAGACGCGATACCACAAGATTTCCATATAACCATGCCGTCTAATATCGTAAGTAAAGCAGGTACTCGTGGAGCAAATCCAAAAGCTTCTAGAGAGGTATTATAGGTTACATTGCAAAAATCATCCCTAATTGTAATATTACAATCCAATATGGGTAAGAAGTCAGTCGTTATATTGGTAATGTTCAAAATTCGAAGAAGTTGTGTTTGATTATTTGACAAATCTATTATAATTACTCTCTGGACATCATCTGATATTTTGCTAATCTCCCGTAATATGGTGACAGAAGTATTTTCAAACGATGAATTGATGAGCACTATTACTGAGAGCCCAGAAATAAGATTGTAAGATGTGATTGTATTATTGAAAATAGTAGTTGCATTTATTTCTGGAAGAGGTCCATAGATGAATTTATATAATGAATAACCAATTTCTTGACTGAACCAGTCATTATACATAACCGCTCCAATTTCTCCAGTATAATTAAACTGACTCGCGTTAAAGAGCCGGACGAAGAATAGTCTATATCCTGGATAATAGGTAGCATTAATAGTTTCATTTGCGCTTACATTTATGAAATGTCTTATTTTACCCCAATTTCGCACAAGTATAAAATCAATTCGTGAAATATCCCCTATTGAAATTAATCGAGTCCTTATAGCATTTATTATCCAAGTTGTTGCATTATCTACGTTTTGAAAACCAATTACAGAACCATTAGCTAGTGTAATATTCACCATGTAAACGGGAGCAAGTGTGAGATTTTCATCATTAGTTGCAGGCATTATGTGAGCATGTAGTCTACTGATATGTGGTGTATTAGTAAAAACGAATGAAGTATCTTTGGTCGTGCATGTAGAATTGAATAAGAAGCAAATCATAATGATGATTAACGTCAGCATCATTAGCTTTTTCATGAATGTCCACCTTAACTCAATAACTTAATAAAATTAGCGATATTGCTTTACTTCGCTTATTGTATCAAGGACAATCTTTTTGAATGTTTTATGTAACTTCATTGCTGTATCTGGATTCTTTGCTTCAGTAAATACTCTAATTTTAGGTTCAGTATTGCTTGGGCGTATTAGAACGCTAGCTCCATCAAAATATATTTTAATACCATCAATTGTACTTACGTTATCATACATTTTTAGCAATTTTTCCTTAATATAGTCAACCACAACCCATTTTATTTCATCAGGGGCAGAAATATTTTCCTTGATCATGGGCCATGGTTTGAGCTCGTTATACAATTTATCGAGGGATTTATTAATTCTGGATATCAACGAAGCGAATATTGCTGAGACCAATATAGCATCATCATAATAGAAGCCAATCCAGGAAGGGAAGAAATGATAACTTCCTTCAACTCCAAATTTCGCATTAGTTGCCTTTAACTTTTTTGCAACAAAAACATCACCTACACGGCACTCAACGCATTTGAATCCCTCTTCCTCAAGAACTTCCCTGAGCATTGAGGAGCATGCTACATTATAAACAATCGTATCACCGGGCTTCAGTATTTCTCTTGCAAGCACGATTGCCACCGCCTCTGCAGGGAACTTTCTTCCCTTTTTATCAATCATAACTGCACGGTCTCCATCTCCATCATAAGCAATAGCCATGCTTACATGTGTTGTTTTAACAATCTCGATGGTTTTAGATAAATCAGTATGAACTGGATCTGGATCTCCCGCTGGAAATCTACCATCAACGTTAACATTAATCGGAACTACATCAAATCCCAGGTTAATAAAAAGCTTTGGAACAATAACACCCGCGATTCCATTACGTGTATCTAGAAGTATCTTGATTTTTCTTTCAGCTTTAAAACCGAGGGATGAAACAAAGTCGAGGTACTCATCTATTATTAACTCTGAATTTAAGGTGTAAATTGAACCAAGCTCATCCCAATTCGCGAACTTTATTTCATCTTCAAAAAATCTTCTCTTTATTTCTTGATTTTCTTCCGCAAAACCCGTTCCATCACCATGCCTAAAACGAATTCCGTTATATTCTGGAGGATTGTGACTTGCAGTTATATAAGCACCACCGTGCACATCTTTTCTACGCCAAGTTACGAAGTTTGCGACACTAATTGGAATTTTACCAGTAATGTAGACATTGCAACCACCAGAGACGATTCCTGAAGCTGCAGCAGACATAAGCATATCAGTTGAGGTTCTTCCATCACCAGCGAGAGTAACGTTTTTACCACCAGTCTCCAGAATAATGTTTGCAAAAATTGCAGAGGCTCGTGTAATAATATCTGGAAATAAATCGCGACCAATAACTCCTCGTATATCATAAGCACGAAAAATTTCTCTTGAGATGTGCATTTTTCCACACAGTATTTTTCAGTTTTTAAAATATAAGGAAAGAACTATGTCCCTTTTACCTCTCAAACAAAATTCTACTTTCTTTTCCTCTTAAAATAAATCCTCCTTATAGCACCGCATCGAGGACATCTTATGGATAAATGTGGTTCGCGGTTATCTCTTACTCGCACACGTAGTTTTGATGGTAATATGAATTTTTTGCATTTTCGGCAGATAAAATACTTGATTAGTCTTGGAATTTTAACTCCAAAATTTTTCGAGATCCATCTTATTTTACGAATACAATAATCGGCTTTTTTGACATCGCCTTTACGACTGAATTCCAACGCAAGTTTGAAATACGTAATAATGTGTTCTAAAGCAATTTTTGAACGCAGTTCCAAAAGTGCTTTTTTACTCAGCTTTTTTCGTCGAACCAAGTAACCCACCAACTATTGCAAGCAAAAAAGAGAGTTCAAAATGCGCTTGAGGAACTACATAAAAAAAGGTAATTAATGAAAAAGTGGTAATTGTAATGAGAAGTAAAATTAGGCATAAAAGGAAGAATAATAATTGTGTCTTGAAAGCATTTTTTGGAGTTAATGCAAATATTCGTGAGATGATAAACGATACCGTGATTAAGAGAATTCCTATACAGATAATTTCTATAATGAAACCAAAGGAAAGAAACAAGTAGAAGCCCAACATCAGAAAAATCGTTGAGAATAGAGTAGCAGAAAACCGCCATTGAATACCAAGTCCCTCAAGTACAGGTAAGAAAACTAATGGTTGAATGAGTTGAATTAATGCAATCAATAGAAAAAACTGTACAAAAGCAGCAAATATCCAGCGCATTAAGCTCCCCATAATAGAGAAGATTCAAGTTGACAAAGAAGTAATGTATTTTCCATTGAGATGAGAATATGATATATAAACTCATAATGACGAGAAAACATATCTATAAGTGCGAAAGTAGCAATAATCAATAAGTCTTTAATGCAATTATTACTGCTTGTATTAATGTATACAGTGATGAAGATGAGAATTGTCGTTGCTCTTGGTGGAAATGCTCTTCTTCGTAAAGGACAAAGAGGAACATACGAGGAGCAATTTGAAAATGCAAGGCGAACAGCTAAGTTTCTTGCAGATATAATCGAAAGAGGACATGAACTTGTGATAACTCATGGTAACGGTCCACAAGCTGGTGCTTTAGCGCTTCAAAATGAGATAGCAAAAGAAACAGTTCCCCCAATGCCTCTGGATGTAATTAACGCAGAAACACAAGCATTAATTGGTTATATGCTTCAGCAATCATTGATTAACGAATTAAGAAAAAGAAACATACGCAAGAATGTTGCCACAATAATAACGCAAGTAGTAGTCAAAAAAGACGATACTGCTTTTCATAATCCGACAAAATTTATTGGGCCGTATTACAGTGAAGAAGAGGCAAAAAGATTAATGAAAGAGAAAGGTTGGACTATGAAAAGAGATCCCCGTGGTGGATGGAGAAGAGTAGTTCCGTCACCAAATCCCATAGATATCGTAGAGAAAGACACCATTATAAAAATGCTTAATCAAGGAATAATTTGTATAACAGTTGGAGGAGGAGGAATTCCAGTCATAATTGAAAATGGAAAGTACCGGGGCGTTGAAGCCGTAATTGATAAAGATCTAGCTTCAAGTCTTCTTGCGAGGATAATTAAAGCGGATGTTTTAATGATACTAACTGACGTAGACTATGTTTATTTAAACTTTGGAAAGCCGAATGCAAAGCCACTAAAGAAAGTAACTGTGTCTGAATTAAAGCGATATTATAAAGAAGGACACTTTCCCCCCGGAAGCATGGGTCCTAAGGTTCTTGCTGTCATTAGGTTTCTAGAGGCTGGCGGAAAGCGCGCAGCCATAGGACATCTTGAGCAAGCAATAGATGTTCTCGACGGAAAAGCAGGGACGCAAATTTTTAGAGAATAATAAACACAGAAGTTTCAAACAATTTTAGGGAAACCCTCAATAGTGCTCATGTGAAATTTTTACATAATCTTAACTTTTTACGACACATATTCATTTTTTAATAAGCTATGA
Organism: Candidatus Njordarchaeota archaeon; assembly: GCA_029856635.1. Lineage (GTDB taxonomy): Archaea > Asgardarchaeota > Njordarchaeia > Njordarchaeales > JAHKLH01 > JAHKLH01. The sequence goes on along the minus strand of JAHKLH010000001.1, from coordinate 30,886 downwards.
TGGTTAATATCTTGATACAGTATCGTGGGGGATCTGGTGAGACTTGATGGCAACAACAGCTGCGATGGAGCGAATACTGAAGGAAAACCTTCTTGAAGCAATTAGGAAAGTAAAAGAGATCTCGCCGAAGAGAAATTTTGTGGAATCAATTGAATTAATTCTTCCAGTAAGGGACATCGACTTAAGACGCCCAGAAAATCGTTTTCGTATCTTTGTAAAACTGCCTCATCCCATTGCATATCGAGATAAAATTGCCTTTTTTGCAGACGAAGTACATGCTAGCGAAGCTCGCGAAATTGCAAGTAAATCAGAAGACATTATTACTGTAATTGATCGCGTAGGAATAGAAACCCTTAGAACTTCAAAAAGAGAAATTCGCAAAATCGCGAAAAGGCACAGGATATTGTTAGCAACAACAACGCTAATGAGCTTGGTGGCTAGATACTTTGGACGATATTTATCACCAAGAAACAAATTACCGATGCCAGTTCCACCAAGTAGGCGAGCTGCTGATGCTATTGCAGAAGCAAAGCGTACAGTAGCTGTGAGGCTTCATAAAAACCTAGCAATTCAAGCAAAAATTGGTCACCGATTAATGTCAGATGAAGAGTTAACCGAAAATGGTGTAGCATTAATTTTAGCGGTGGTTCCAAGATTACCAGATAAATGGCGAAATTTAAGACGTTATGCATATGTAAAAACAACGATGGGACCGCCTGTAAAGTTTAGTTTATTTGTGAAAAGAAAATAGCAAAGGGGATAAGTTATGATGGAACTAAAATACGTACGAACTAGACCATATCCAGAACGTAAGGTAAAATTGATAAAGGAGTTTCAGGAGCTTCTTCAAAAGTACAAAAAATATCTCGTATTTTCCTTTGAAAATATTCCAGCTAACTTAATGCAAGAAATTCGACGCGAAATGCGAAAGCGGAATAGTGTTGTTAAAGTAATTAAGAATACATTAGCGAAGAAAGCAATAGAAATGCTAAATAGAAACGATTTAAAAGCATTACTAGATAAAATAGAAGGTCAAATAGCATGGATCTTCACAAATGGAAATCTCTTCGAAATTACCCAATACTTGGAAAGCAAACGAATCAAGCTACCTCTTAGACCAGGATTAATATTGCCCCAAGATATAATTATTCGCAAAGGACCTACTGGAATCAGGGGCGTAAGCGAGATAAGTGATTTGCGTGCGGCGGGAATGAACATTAGAGTTATAGATGGCGAAATAGTCGTTTGGGAAGATTTTCTACTTGGTAAGAAAGGACAAAGACTTTCAGCAAGAGATGTAAAAGTAATGCAAATTTTCAATATTAATCCATTCGAAGCATGGCCAAAAGTAAAATTTGCTTTTGACGAAGGCGTTATAATACCAAGGGAAATCCTAGTAAAGCCTATTGATAAATGGAAAGAGGAAATTTTACAAGCACTTCAAGGAGCCTTTAATTTGGCGGTTAATGCTGCGTTTCCTACACACGAAACTGTTGAATTAATCCTACAAGAAGCATATATGCAAGCTTTGAATATTGCCATGGAAGCAGGTCTGCCAACCAAGGATACAGCTGAAATGACCTTAGAAAAAGCACTACAAGTAGCACATATTCTCTCGGAATACGGATTTAGCATGGCAGTATCCACGGCAATTCAGGTTGCAAAGGAAATAATCAAGGAGGTTAAAAATAAGAAGCCTGATCTCATTACAAAGGATTTGGAAGAAATAATATCTTAGTTTAATTCACATAAATGTAATAATCATCTTTCTTCATTACATTTGGAATATTTTCAAAGTAGATTTCTTTTTTCCACAAATCTACGAAAGTACTAACAAATTTTTTCGATAAGCCATATTGTTTAATAACACGTAATGCATCCTCAAGAGTGAGTTTCCCCTTAACACGGAGAAGTCTCCAAAATGTTTCAACGGTCACAACATAGAAACCTTTGCATATTACTCCGCTGCATCGACTGGTATGAAATTCAAAGAATCCTTCTTTACATGTTCCAAAAGTCAGCTTATACTTTTTTGAAAGAGAAAAAAGATGCTTCAAAACAGAATATCGGTAAACGTTATTTGCTATAAAATAGCCGGCACTATCTACTCTACCAGAAATGAAATATAATTCTTTGATTTTGTCAATAATTTCCAATTTTTCCAGAATTGGAAGGATACTATCCCATACTGCTAGTGAAATTCTCAAGAATCCAGCAACAATGTGGCGCGCACCAGCATTAGCGATTGTATCTACTAATTCCTCTAATTTTTCCAATCGATCATTTACGAATGGGATTATTGGTTGAATACGTACAACGATGGGTATTCCTTCGTCAGATAATTCCCGGATAATTTCTAACCTCTTTTCTGGAGGAGGACTGTTTGGTTCAAAGAATGTGTGAAAATTGGATTCCATTGATGGGAGGGTGACTTGAACTGTAATCAAATGTTTTCTAGAGAGGCTTTTTATTAAATCCAAATCTCGAAGAATCAACGGCGATTTTGTAACGATAAAGCACGGAATATTTTTCTTATCAAATAGCTCCAAAACTTTTCTTGTTATTTCAAACTTTTTCTCTGCGGGTTGATAAGGATCTGTTGCAGAACCAAGGTTAATTGGTTGTATTCTTCTAATTCTTTGAAGTTCTTTCTCAATTCTTTCCGCTGCATTTATTCTTACTTGAATTTCATAGAAGTAATTCTGCTTAATCGCCTGAGCGAAGCAGTATTTACACATGAATTCGCATCCAATGTAGAGATTTGCAACGAGTCTATGAGGGCAAAAGCGGAAGACTTCTGGAGTTCTGTCGATATAATGAAGAATTTTCTTAGTACGCTTTGGAACATATTTTACAGTCATTATTTATTATCCCGCTAAATTATTTCCACTATCTGATTAGCTAATGATTATTTTCTCTTTTTTAAATTGTTTTTATTTTTGGCGTCTACAATGGCACCATCACCAGTTCGTGCACTCGTAATGATTCGTGCGATTTCAATCCCCTTTGAGGAAGTTTTTAATTCGCTTAAGAAGTATCCCGCAGTTAAACAAGCATGGGGAGTCACGGGAGATATTGACATCATCTTGTTTGTTGAGACGAAAGATACGAGAGAGCTTTTTGATCTTGTCAAGAAAATAAGAGAAGAACCATGGTGTATGAGCACAAAAACTAGTATTATCCTATCTTCTTATCCAGAGTAATTAGGACATCATTCATTTTAGAATCTCGGAATTTCCCCGAGGAATATGCTCTAATATATGTTCTGGCTTTATTGTTTTCACTACTTGCTTTTCTACATCATTTCGACATTTCTTCTCAAGCTCTTTTAATATTAACTTAGCTATACTGCTTCTTTCGAGATTTCCAGGCTTAATTATTACGTAGAGATGAGTTTGTTTCTTAATGACCTCTGGTGGACCCATAATTAACCTATATTCAACGATGCTGTTCTTGTATGTTATCTGGATTCCTATTGCGAGTTCTAATTTATCTATAGTTAGTATCTCTTTTTTCTTCTCGATAATGAAACTGCCTACTGGCAAATAATGTCCTGGTGGTGGTGATTTAGAAACGCAGTCTGGAGTTGTCCAAAATACTTCAACTGATGGTAGTTCTTCTTTCCATGCGCGAGAATAAATTGCTGCAAACTTTGATGCCTCAAGTATTGTTCTTCTCGGGATTTCTTTTCCTTCTGGGTTTTTGATAATAACCACGGCGCCTCCTGGTATGTCTACATGTACAAAAATGTCATCCTTATGCATATACCTTTTTACAAGTACTTCATTTGTCTGAGCATCTTTTCCTGCAACAACGAGAAAACCATCGCTTGAAATAAACCAATGAAAACTTTCATACCATTTTTTTCTTGCACGTCTTATAGTGTACTTAATCAACGTCATTTGTTTCTTTATCATTTCCTGAAGCTCTTTTTCAAGAGCATCTAACTCTCTTCTTGACTTAATTACCTCTTCTTTTATTCTCTCAATTTTTTTCTTGAATTTCTTTGCTTTCTCGAAGTATTCATTAGCCAATTCAGTGATATTGCGACGGATATCAAGTATAATTGTAAGGTCATCAAGTACTATGTGAATTTTTCCATTTTTATTCACTTTCTTGATTATATTAGCGATTTTGTGGCCTTTTTTCTTTGCTTCTTCTATTTTCTTCATTATCTCTTCCCAAGACATATTTCTTTTTCTCGCTCTTTTGATAGCGTCTAGTATTTTCTCAAGAATTTCAAGGTTTTCAAAGATCATCATTCCCATCTTCCGGTATTTCTCTACTTTCTTCTGATATTCTTCTAGAAACTGCTCTTGTTTTTCGATTTTTTTAAGCAATTCTTTTTTCCTTCTCTCAAATTCCCTTTGAAGCTCCTTAAGGATTTTTCGCTTTCGCATTTCTGAAAAGAAAACATCAATAGCATCACTAAATGTTGGAAATTCTCTATAAGGCAACTTAAGGGACTTCAGCTCAATGGGTGAAACTATAAAACTTCCTTCGCTGTCATAATATATGCGTGGGCTTATTGTACCTTTTTCAAGTGTATCAAGTATTTCTCGTATCATATTGTAGAGTCTCTCTATATCCTCGTCACTTAGCTCAGAAGTTGGTTTATTCTTGTCAATGTTGCATCTGAAGCAAATTTCTTCTGCATATTTTGAACCTAGTCCTAATTTGACTAATCCTCTCACAACGTCTTTCTCATTAAGAATTCTTTCCTTAAATCCCTTTAATGTCATTCTCCTAGGATCCTCTGGAGGATTTGGTGGGAACTTAAATATCTCGCCGGGTATAATTCTTCTATCTCGCATTTTAACATGTTTATTTGCGAAAAGTATTCTATCATCTCTAATCAAAATTAGTAAGCCCCGAGAAAGTAGCTCAACTATTAATTTATAATTTGGATCAATTTCAAAAACAATTATTCTGTCGAATTTATGCTGATACACATTAACTATACGTTGCCCAGCTATGTGCTCTCGAATATTAAGTGCAAATCCATCTGCAACCCACTTCTCCTCAACAACTTGTGTGATATTTACCCTTACTCCAGGTTCCATTATAACGAAATAACGTCCTTCCTTAGTTCTTATACGCATTAAAAAAGCACTCTTATCTTGATTACTCCAGAATTTCTCAATCACACCGTTCTTTATTATAGTAAGTTCCCTAAGAACCGCCAGTATGTCTGGGGATGTTAATGCAGTATCACGTTTCATCATCTCTCCCGTTATAAAATGACTTCTAACAAACGCATGAAAATCATTTAATTTCCTTAGAGTAATTTGAGTCAAGATACTTTAAAGAAAACGATGCTTCTTTTTTAGGAGAAGATGTGCTTAGGTACTTCAAATGAAAGCAAAATCCCTTTTAGAATTTCTCAAAGAAGAGTCTAAAGAAAAAGTTGAGGTTAAAGAGGAAAAGATTGAAAGAAGAGCGAGTTTACGTGAAATCTTTATTCAACGTAAACAAGAGTTAGAAAAAATCGCTAAACGAAATAGAGAAATAAAGGACGGTGAAGGATTATTCCTAATAAGTGTAGAGTATGATAAGAAGAAGAACAAAGCAGTCATGAAGTTTTATGACCCAAAAACTAGGAGTATTTTTCTCTTTTATGATAATACTGGACACAGACCTTACTGTCTTACAAATTTAAGTGAAATGGAAGCAAGAAAAGCAATTGGTGATGCTTGGAAACCAAGTTGGAGAATAGAAGAAGTAGAGAAGTACCATCCTTTAAAAGATGAAAATGTAAAAATGCGAAAAATCATAGTTGATTCACCGGCAGAAATAGGCGGCCCTGGCGGTAGAAAACATGTGAGAAACCTATTAGGAGAAAGAAACTCATTCGAAGCATGGATTCCATATCATTTAAACTACATTTATGACACGAAACTCTGGCCATGTATGTTTTATGATATCAAAGGCGGGAAATTAACCTTAAGAAAAGAAATTGTGGATATGACATTATACAATAAGTTAGTTGCAGATCTTGGAAAACTAGCAGAAAAATATGCTCCCGCATTCTTAAGCAAAATCCCAGAAATTCCCGTGCTTTCAGTAGATATTGAAGTCGCTGCTGAGGGAATTATAGCTCAACCAAAAGATCCAAAGTATCCCATTGTTGCAATAGGCTTTACGCTACTTTTCGGGGATGAAGAAATAAATGAAATATACGTTTTAGCTTATAAAGGAAAGGGTAAAGATAAGTCTCTTGAATCTCTCAAACGAGTAGAAGAAAAGGACGAAAAAAAGGTATATCAACTTAAAGTAAATGGACACGATGTTTTATTACATCTGTATTTTGATGAAAAAATTATGCTGATTGATGCATTCAAAAAGCTATGGGATGCACCTATAGTAGTCACTTTCAACGGCGATTTATTTGATCTACGTTACATGCGTGCAAGGGCTAAGGCACTGGGAATTCCTGAGGATTTAATACCGATTGAAGTAATTTCAAAGGGTGAAGTAAAAGAGAGCCACTTAAAATCTGGAGTACACATCGACTTATACAAATTCTATGGCAATGGCGCTATAAAGAACTATGCATTTGCTGGAAAATATGATAGAGTGGCATTAGATGATCTTGCTAGAGCACTCCTTGGCGTAGGAAAACTTATTACTCGCGTAGAGAGGATAGAGGAATTAGATTATAAGACATTAGCAAGTTATTGCTGGTGGGACTCATATATCACGGCGAAATTGATTGCATTCAATAACTGGGTTCCTCTAAAATTAATTATCACTTTATCACGAATAACCAGAATGCCCATTAAAGATTTAACAAGGAGAGGAGTTTCAGCATGGATTGAAAACTGGTTTTATGTGGAACATAGGGAAAGAAACTGGTTAATCCCGAATCGAGCATCATTTGAGGAAAAAGAGAGAAGATTAGCAAGGCTTTTCGGTCCAAGAGCAGAGCCATCTATTTCAGGCAAAAGATACAGAGGCGCCATAGTTTTTGAGCCAAAGCCAGGCATACACTGGAATGTATTCGTGCTTGATTTTGCATCACTATATCCTAGCATAATCAAGAATCACAATGTTAGTTACGAAACTGTCAATTGTCCTCATCCAGAATGCAGAAACAATGTTGTACCCGAGGTAGGACATTGGATTTGCACAAAGAGAAGGGGAATTGCATCTGAATTAGTAGGTTTCATTAGAGATGTAAGAGTTAAGTATTTCAAACCGTTAGCGAAAAAAGGCGGAGAGTTAAAAGAATTCTACAATGTTATTCAGGGCGCATTGAAAGTATTAATTAACGCATCTTATGGAGTTTTTGGTGCTGAGCATTTCCCGTTATTCTATCTTCCCGCAGCAGAAACAATAACCGCCCTGGGTCGGCAGAAAATCTTAGCCATTGCAAAGAAAGCCAGAGAAATGGGATTAAATGTAATATATGGAGACACAGACAGCATTTTTGTTGCAGAACCAGATCCGAGTAAAATAGAAGCACTGATTAAATGGGCAAGAGAAAACCTGAATGCTGATCTAGAAATTGATAAAATATACAAGTTTTGTTGCTTCTCTGCAAGAAAGAAGAATTACATCGGAGTATTCGAAGATGGGACAGTTGATTTAAAGGGACTACTTGCCAGAAAAAGAAACGTACCAGATTTTGCAAAGAAGGAGTTTAGGAATGTTTTGGAAATTCTTAGTCGCGTAGAGACCCCCGAGGAGTTCGAAGAAGCAAAGAAGAATATAGCCGAAAAGGTAGTAGAAGTATTTACTAAACTCATAAAAGGAGAATATGATGTTCACGAATTAGCTTTTAAGGTAGAATTAACCAAACCGTTGCACGCATACAAAGTTGAGAGCGAACATGTAAAGGCGGCGAAGCGTTTAAAGCGAGAAGTACATCCCGGCGAAATTATTACCTATGTAAAAACAAAGAGTGGACCAATTCCCGTAGAATTAAATCCACCAAAATCAATCATCGATTGGGAGAAGTATATTGAACATGCAAAAACTGTGTTTGCTCAATTACTTGATGCTATGGGTATTGATATAAACGAATTAGAAGCAAAAGCTCGAGGAATAACGCGTTTATCCCGATTTTTCTCTGAATGATGTTTATGAAACTTTTTATTCTTCATATTTTAAAATCTTTGAATTAGTGTAATTTGGTAGGTGGGAAGAAATGAGCATGGCTTACGTATATGCATGTTTAATCTTACATGAAGCAAAGAAAGAGATAACCGATGAAGCCATTTGTAAGATTCTAGAAGCAGCTGGAATAACCCCAGATAAAGCCTTAGCTAAAGCATGGGCCGACGTAATCAAGACTCTCAATATAGAAGAGCTCAAGAAAAGAGCGGTAGCAGTACCCATGGCTGCTGCTGCACCTGCAGTTACTGTTACACCAGCAGCTCCAGAAGCAAAACCTGAGGAGAAGAAGGAAGAAAAGAAAGAGGAGAAAAAAGAGGAAAAGAAAGAGGAAGCTGGTGAAGCACTCGAAGGTCTTTCGGCTTTATTTGGCTGAAATTTTTGTGATGAAGAATGTCAAGTGCTCCAAAATTACCCTTGACTTTATTGCGTGAAAATGTGAATAAACAGATAAGAGTCCAGTTAAAGGATGGAACGCGGATTCAAGGAGTTCTTCTGAGCTTGGACGAGTATATGAACCTTTTGCTTAAAGATGCAGTAGAACTTGACGCTAAAAATAATCCAAAGGTTAAATGGGGGCTTGTTTTAGTTCGTGGGAACAACATTTTGTGGGTTGAGCTTTTATCATAAATTCGTGAATACTAATTAAACTGACGATGTTTTCGAGGAGCTTGCTGAGTTTTATATTCAATACTAACATTACAATGCTTAAATTCATACTATTGCTTATCAGACGAAGTTAACTTGAATATGCTTAAATAATGCTAAAAGTAAGTATATGCTATGCCCCAGAAGAGAAGGATTGTGATGAAATAGGAAAAAGTTCCATGTCTTAGGCAAAGTGTTTTGAGTGAGTGCTGTGAGAGTATTGTGAATGTTTTCGCAAGGAATGCCATGATTATTATGGTAACGATTGATATAATCCATCCAACTATGATTAAAATACCATAAGAGAACCATAATCCAAGAATTATTCCAAGAAGCACACCGATGAATGTTTTTGCTAGTGCAAATAATGCCTCTATTTGTCTAATTCTTTCTGATGATCTCATTTTTCCCCGCAATTTTTTACACCGCTATTTTTTAGATTCTAATTTTAACTTAGATATATTTTACTTTGTATTTCGTGTGAACATAAGGGTTTTAAAATGTCAGCAGAAAAAATTTCAGAGAAACCCCTATTACTGGCTGAAGTCAAAGAATTTTTGGAGAAAAGAAAAGCGGGAAAGAAGAAATTTGATCGTGCAATACACGAACGATTATACGATTATTGTAAAAGATTTGTTAAATTACCTCGTGATAAGGCTATGCTACTTTTGCAAAAATTACTGGAGATAAAAATACAAGTTGGAAAAAGGGAATTACAAATTCCTATGGAAGTAGCATGTGATATTGTTAATGTTCTTCCACGGAGCCGGGAGGAGTTAGAGCCTTTCTTGGCATTTCTTGAGCATAAGCAGAAAATCCTACTTTTGCCGAAGCTCAAAGAGGAAATTGCGTCCAAGATTCTAGGAGTTATAAGGGAAGTGTTAGGTTCTCAATGAATTATAATGTAAGGTTTGTGCAGGAAAAAGAATATCCTTGCACGTTGTGATATTGAAAGACTTGCAATGTCATCTCTTACTTCCAGAAGTTTTAGAAACGATCTAATATCGCGAGGATTCCGCATCTCATTTATATTTGTTGCTCCGCTTCCAAATAAGAGATTAAAATCAGACTTATTTAGGATATCTATGTTCTTTCGTGCATTTAATAGAAGCTTAGCACGTACAGATTTGTCACTAAAAATGAGTGTTCTCAAACTAATTATGAAATACTTTCTCTTCGCTCGAGCAACTTCGTAAACGCCTTTATTAATCTGTTGCAAATTATCAAATGTGACAAAAAATACATGAAACACTTCTCGCCTCAGGTGTTCTTTCCATTTTTCACAAGAAATATCTAACATTTTAACAATCTGAAGTCGATCAAAGAGCTTATCAAATATGATCCTATCTCCTGTTTTGATATCTCTAAAAAGATAAGCGAATTTAAGTTCAATTGAATATTTGTGAGCAGAATTCATCATGTTGGCTATAATCTCAGATAAGGCGGTTTCATTGATTTTTGTAATCAGATTATTAATTACCATTAGCAAGTATTTAATACCTAAGTAGCTTGCAAAAGCAATCATTTTCTTTGCTTCATTATGATTAGAGGGAATTATAACGTCAAAAAATCGTTGAGTGTTTTTTGTCAAGTGTATCACCGATTACCGCTTAATGTAAATTCGCACTATGTCTCCATCTTCTAACATGAAGCTCAATCCAGCACGTATCTGTTTGACTTTTGATGTTTTTCTTTCAACAATTGCAAACCTGAAAAATCTTACGAAATCTTCATGAATGCGCTCGGCTACATCAATAATTTTGGCACCACGTTTTAATATCATGGCGTTAGATGCGATTCCCTTGTCGTCTTTAGTCCATACAAAGATTAGATCAAGTGTTCTTTTAATTAACTCACCTACTTTTGATTTTCCTATATTCTTTACAGCAGAAACAGCAACCATGGGAATTCTTGTAATTTGTTTAAGTTTTTCCCATGATGGTTTTGTTCCAGGACAATCGCCCTTTGTAGCAATTATTATCGCTTTTTTGAAAACGTATTTCTTATCAATTGCATGAATTAAATCATCAACTGTACAATAGTCATGAAAAATCAACTGACAGTTTAAAATACCATGCGACCGAAGAAGCTCTTCTATTTCTTTCTTTGGAAGAGGAGAATACTGAATTCCAAAAATGTTGATCCCGCCAGAGCTTGTTTTCTTAAAAGTAATTGGTGGCCTTCTTCCTATTGCAATTCGCGCATTTTCACATGCGTTAATAAGAAGATTGTATTGCCATTCAACATCTTGCGTTAAATCAATAACAAATGCAATCAAATCTGCATTTCTTGCAATACCAAAGAGGGCTCGACCATTCGGAATTTTGTCGATATCTGATGTGAAGATAGATGGAAGATCTACTATCTGAAATTCTGCCCCGTGATAATTAAAAATTCCAACATTTGGAAAAATCCTTTTATCAGGAATTTCTGAATCACATAACCAACGCAATAATGTTGTTTTTCCAGATTGTGGAACTCCAAGAAGCACAACTTGAATATCTGCTTCTTTTTTAACAGAAAATGCTGGAGGTGCAGAGGTGGTAGCTTTTCTTCTTCTTTCTAATTGTGCTCGCAACTTTGCTAATTGAGTCTTGGCCCATTTGAGGATCTTTTCAGTTCCCTTGTGTTTTGGACAGAGTGCTATAAATTTTTGTAGCGCACTAATCTTTGCTTGTAATGTTGTAGCCTTCTCGTACTCTTCAAGAGCAAGTTGAGCTTCTGTTGGTAGATTTGCAGGCATGTTTCCTCCATTTAAATAAAAAGCGGTTCTTATTGAAAAAGTGTATTGCTTATTATATTTTCTATTTCGAAATTCCAAAGGGTGCGGTTATTGAGACAACTAGTGATATTGTGTATACTATTTTCACTATTAGTTGTAGCATATTCAACACCAGCATCATCTTATTCAGTTGTTATTAGAGTAAGAGAATATAACCAACCAGAAATTTCTATGGCGCCATATGTCTTTCCTGGATCCGCTTGGAATGTGTCTGTTACTTCATCTAGAACGGTGCGTATTAGTGAATTCCTGATTGGAAATCTACAAGAAACAGTTACCGTTAAGAATAAAGGAGATCGACCTTTCAATGCTATTCTTTTCTTCTTACCCATTAACATATGGAAAAATCTGACATGGTTTGAGATAAAAGCGAAGTGGCAGGATAAAATAATTAATCTGCCATGGTCAGTATACTACAGACGTGGTGATTATCTCGCAATAGCGGTTAAGTTTCCAGATTTTCTTGAATCAAATGAAACTTTCACATTTAATATTTCTGCATGGCTGAATCCAAAGATTTTCAGAATGTTTTACGTGAAGAATGACACATACTATGAATTTCGTTTTGCTAAGCAGCCTCTATTTCCTTATCCTCAGAAACGAAAGTCTCATTTTATTGCACCACCAACATCGCTTTTCGTTGAGGACATTTTACCAACTCCATTTAGCAGTGAGGGTAACAATTTAGGTTTCGATGATGATAAGCAAGTAGAACCGTTTAATGATTCGACACCTATCAATGAAACATATATTCTCATAAGGTGGCACATGAAAATAATACCTCTAAGAATGCTCACCATTAACAGGGAAATTGTATTTGGTCTATCAGACGAAATAACAGTGCGTGAAGATTATTCGCTTGCGGCTTATTTCCCCCCGGTTTCACCTACCCTACTTGAGAGTGCTAAATGGAAAACAGAAGTTGTTAGAATTGGAGAAATTAAGGGAGCCAGGAATATAACTGCACGAGATAGCTTGGGAAATATAGAGACAAGCATAGTAAAAACGACCGGAAATATTACAGTTGTTCAAGTTAGGTTCCGAAGTCCAATTACAGCTGGTACAACGTATGCTTTTTCATTAAGCTATAAACTTGACTGCAAGGACTATCGTACTAAGCAAGATGACAGCTACATATTAAGGATTCCAATCGCACCGTATGTTAATGCAACTGTAAGGAAATATTCTCTTAGGTTGCTTATTCCTAGCTATATGGATGCGAATTTGGAACTAAATATTTCTGCTCCAATTATGATTACATATAAATCCGAAGCACTTGGATGGAAAAATTACAAAGTTATTTGCATATCCTTTGATAATTTCCATCCAGCACAAAATGCAGAACTTGAAATAGTCTTTAAGCTAAACTGGGCGGTAACACTATTATTATTTGGAAAAATCTTAGCTATTATAATGTTTGCCTTTGTAATCGTACTAATCATAGTTAGATATGTCTCCTTGAGTATGAAGAAGAAAATAACACCACCAGAAATTCTAAGAATAAGGGAACACAAGGAACTCCTCGAGAGGTATATCACCAGATTAGAGGAATACATAGCCCTTGACACTTTAATTGAGGATACAATCAGAAAACAAATTCCCTCAAGAAGTATAAGTGCGGCGTTCTTTGATAAAATGAATCGCTACTTGGAAACGCTAAGAAAACGGCGAGAGGAACTTTATAGACTAGGTAATCGCGTTAAAAGAATAGATCCAGATATAGCAACTGCAATTACAAAAATCGAAGAATATGATGCGGAAATTGAAATTGCGCGTGAACTTTTGTTCAAAGATTGGCGACGATTTGCTTCTGGTGGTATCCCTTATGATGTGTGGATTAATAGAGCAAGTGCACTTGTTTCAGAAATTGAGAAAATACGGTATAAACGTGATAAGTTCCTTAATTTCCTTAGAGACTTACTAGATATCCGCTATAAGGTACCAGAAATTTCAGAGTGATTCGTAGCATAAAGATTTCTCTATATTCTTTCAAAAATTCCAAAATATAAGCCAATGCAAATTAAAGTTTAAAAGTCTCTTTTCCTTAACTTTAATGAAATAAACTCTGCGCGGGTGGTCGAGGGGTAAGATGCCGGCCTCCCAAGCATTTGCTCAAACCATGGGCGGATCCGAAGAAAGCCGGTGACGCGGGTTCGAATCCCGCCCCGCGCACTAAATTTCAGATTTCAAATCTTATCTCGTTATTCGTAATTGTTGAAGTTCTTCTATCGCGCTTTTTCCAGGTCCACTGAAGTAATCTCTTACTGGCTTGAGTTTTTTAATAAGCCATTCTGCGACCGCATTTTTGAGATCTAGGGGATGTAATTTACCTTCTATGAAATCCTTCTTAAGTGCATCAAATGATGCGTACTCTATGGAGCCACCATATTTTTGTGGTCTCTCTACAAGGAGCTTACCGTCTGATGGAAATATGATTAATTCCGCAATCCTTATTATAGGGTTCCATTTTATTTCTCTTGGAGGACAAAACGCTGCTTTGATTTTTCTTTTAATTTCTTCTTCAGTATCGTGAATGAAGATACAAGTTTCTGGAATAGACTTGCTCATCTTGGCATCGATGAGTAAATCCCTAATTTTATCTTTTTCTCCCTTCTTTTCTGCATCGATGATCCTGTGATAGAGAGCCATACTCATTTTTAATCCAGGCAGCAAAGAATGGTGTAAGGCGATGGGCTTGATTATCTGTTCTTCGAAATCTATTCTTGCTTTTAGTTGTTTTTTCTTTAACTTTTTTGCTATTTCTCGAGCGATTACATGAGCTTTCCTTTGATCCATTCCACCATGTGGTAAATTGACATTCAACGCAAAAATATCTGCAACCTGCATGCAAGGGTAAATAAGTTTAGCAAAATCTATTTTTTCACCTGCTTTTCTACCCATGATGGTAATTGCACGTCGTACTCTTGAAAGGGTTACATTCTTTGCCACATCAAGTACGATAGCCCAATATTCTGGATTTTCTTCATAAAATTCACTTGCTAAGATAAATTCTGTAGCATTAGGATTACCACCCATGACTTTAATTGAAAGTTTCATGGCCTCAGCAAAATATTTCTTTGCAACATTTCTGATTACGTCTAAGTTACCACCTAATTTATCATTTATCCATGAGTGATAATCTGCTAAAAATACCTTAATTTTTGCTTTTGCTTTCTGAAGTTGTGCGATTTTAAGTCCACATACTAGTCCAGTTCCGAGATGAACGAAACCACTAATTTCAAAGCCAATGTAGTGCCGTAATTGAACTCCATGTTCTAGGAAGAATTCTAAATCTCGTAATGTCAATATCTCTTCTGTTGGGGGCATTGTAATAAGTTCAAGTTGTTTTTTGATATCCATAGGTATCTCCATGTTATCTTTAAATTACGAAAAACATCATATATTCATAATATTTCTATGATTACGGGTGTACGTTTTTGAGGATTCTTTTCGATTTACGAGGAAGCACCTTACGAGCGGAGAGATTCTCTATACTGAAGAGAATTTGTGAACGAATGGGTTTTTCTGTAACTATCGTGAAAGAGGATTTTTCTCCCAGTGAGTGTGCAGCAATTATCATATTTCCAAAGAAAAATTGGATTTTTTCTCCAAAGGAGATAAAGGAAATAAAAGGATTTGTATTGCGCGGTGGAGCGTTATTTGTATTTTGTCAGCGTGATTCTGAGGGAAATTCAAATATTGATGATTTACTAAAAACGTTTGGAATATTTCCGGCAAACAAGATTTTAAATAATTATATTGTCGTCAAAGGGAACCAATGGATCGACAAAAGTCATCCTGCATGCAGAAATATTAATGAAGTGCATCTAATAAAACCGTCGTCTGTAAGAGTTCTAAAGAGGCACTACATAAGGATACTCATTAGAAACCCAGATATCAATAATCCTCTTCCTCTTGCAGTTACTTCAATTTATGGAAGTGGAAGAGTAATATTTATCGGCTCAGCTGAGATGTTCTCAGATGATGTTATTGCGCTTGGAGATAATGCTAATTTTATTCTTTCATTACTTTCATGGGCACTACATGCAAGAAAAGTGGACTTATCTGATATAATTAAAACTATGCCGAAGCACCCTTTATTAATCGATATTAAAACATCATTAGAAGAAAAGGCAGAAAGCACATCATTACCAAAGACATTGCCAACTGTTCGTACTGAAGAGGAGCCTAAGGAGAGGAAGGTATTAGAAAAAGAAGTTATGATGATGCCAGACGATCTTAAGACGATTATATTATCCGAAATTAAAAAGATTAAAGATGAATTTAAAGCGGAGATAAACTCACTTAGAAAATTTGTTGAGGAAAAACTCACAAAATATGAAGGACTCTTTGACAAGGTAAATGCTCTCCTGAAAAGTATCGAAGAAATAAAAACCGTAAAGAAAGACCTTTCTGCAGGAATAGAACGAATGAAGATAGACACAAAATCATTACATACTGTCATTTCGGATCTTTGCGATAAGGCGAGTCAAGTCTCTGATGTGCTCTCGAAAGTAATGAAATCTGATGCATTTATTTCACTAGAAACAAACATGAAATCATTATTAGCGACAACACGTGCATTACAAAATTGGATTGCGAGTCTAAGTGATGAGGTTAAGCACGTTGAATCAATGATGACTGGGCAAAAAAATGTTCAACAGTTGGTTCAAGCAATTTACGACATCGTTACATCAATCGTTTATCAACTTCAGACCGTATCAAAAGGACTTTCTGACGTTTCAAATGTCTTAGCACATCTTGAGCAGTTAATTATATCGCTAACGCAAGAACAAATGAAAGTATTATCGAAAATAGTGGAAGAGCTAAAGAAATTGAATAGAACTATTGAAAAATCTTTACTCTAAAAGCAAACTCTCTATTAGCATTTCAGTTCTTTCGATAGTTTTTCTATCTTTCCTTTTCTCTGCCTCCTCCAATTGCTTCTTGAGTTGTAATAATTTCTTCTGAACGGCTGGGTCCGATAATCTGGCAAATACCTTGCGTAATCTTGAGAGATAACGTATCTTTGCAATTGTTAAAAATGTTCGATAATTTTCCTTCGGAACTAGAATCGTGGCCATAAGCATTTGAATATTCTCTTCACCAGCTATGTTGACTTCATATTGCCCCGGAAATAACTTTAATTTTTGGATAATTTCGAATACTTCTGAAGAAATTGGACGTTTGGGATAAGCATGTAATATCCACTCGAAATTTTCTTCATCATATTCGAATATGGCAGAGTCTATTTTTACTTCATCATAATCTAATGAAACAAAAGCAACTTCTGTCATTTTTGTTGGATTTTTGAGGTATTCTCTTATTTTTTTCAGGGATTCTATTCCCTTCTTTATCTTTGTTAAGGCATCCTTGCAAATATCTTCAAATGTTCTTGTTGTCATTTCACGTCACGGAAATAAGTCAACTTTGCTGACCACTTTTAACTTTTATTGGACGCAAATGTTCCGGTAAAACGTAAATCTTTTTGTACATTCCTCCATCTCGTATTCTTACGATGAATGCACGTCCCTGGCGACCAATGATAACACCTGTTTTTCCATGAAATCTTGGATGAGGCATACCCTTATGAACGCTCGAATCAATTACAATAGCTACGTAATCGCCATTTTTATATGGCCATATTATACGAGAGATTGGCGGAGGGAATCCTTTTTCTCGGGGGGATTTTCTGAGTAATTGTCGTGTGCCTGCTCTTCGGCCGCGTGAATGTTTCATTATTACTCCCTGTCTTTATCAAAATCATTAAGTTATTGAAAGATAATTTGAAATAAAAGTGTTATAACATGAACGAAATGAAGGTGATGGCTTTAGTAACGTTAGAACTTATTTCTTTTGTTTTTTGGTTCATTATTTATATACCCTTTTTACTCGGAGAATGCTCATTTTTTTCAGTTGTTTTAGCACCTTTTTCATTAGTTCTTCCACTGATTCTTATCTACATGGTAAATTTTCAGAGACTTGTCAATGCTCACATTGATTTCCTGGAAAAAATAAGGGGGTTATCTCCTCTTCACGTGTTTTTCTATTTAGTTAATGCAATTATTCTAACATATCTTATCATTTTGCCATTAATTGCTCCTGTATTGTTGCTTTTTTTGACAATTGACTTGCCATACAGAATTTCACAGCGATTTAAAAGAATTGGAATGTTACTCTTTGTAACGACCCTATTACTTCTCTTACCTTTCGCTTATTATGTCTTTATAATAATCTATGCGAAGCTATTTTCCGGCATTTTATTCAACATATTTCAAACATTTTTGGTATTATGTCCCATTGTATATAATGTAAGCATTTGCTTTGCTGCAGCGATAAGTATTGGATCATTTACGAAGCTTATCTACGAAGGGGCGAGGGTTATAGATCCAACCGTTGTGATACCAACAATGGAAATTTATGTGCTTGAAATTGTTCTTGGAGCATGTTTCTTGCTTCTCATAGTTATCTTTCCATGGAGTCTAAGTATAATATCTTACCTTCTTGTGCTGTATTTAATAGAATTTCTGATTCGAAAAGTGAAAAAATTGGAACTTAAAGTTGGTAAGCGTTCAGTATTTCTGTTTTCAATAATACTCATATTTGAATTTCTTAGGAAAGTTCCCATATTATGGCCGCATTTTTCACATTTAATTCCGCATTTAGTACCAGAAACATTGATAGAGAATTTAGTGGCATTTTTTACAAAATTCGAAAGCATTTTCATTTTAATCACCACCATATTCTTTCTGGTTACGTTTATAACTTGTTTGATGAGGTTGAAAAATGAGTAGAAATGATTTTGAAGAAGCAGGAAGAATTGCGCTAGAAGCACTAAAGTACGCAAAAACTCTTGTAAAGAAAAATGTACCTGTCCTAGAAATTTGCGAAAAAATTGAAATGTTTATTAAAGAGGAGGGCGGAGAGCCTGCGTTTCCGTTAAATATAAGCATAAATAACATTGCGGCACACTATACTGCACTTCCTGACGATGATACGAAGGTTCCAACAGATGCTGTAGTTAAAATAGACGTTGGAGTTCATGTAAATGGGGCAATAGCTGATGTTGCAGAAACAATAATCATCGGAACACCACATAAAAAGGCTCAGATGGCTGTTTGTATTCTTAATGAAATATTCGAAGAACTATTGGATATTATAAAAGATGGTGTACGAGTATCCAAAATAGGTGAATTCATTTGGAATTATGCACATGGTTCCGGATTTGGAGTAGTACAAGACCTTTGTGGACATCAGATAGAACGCTGGAAACTTCATGCTGGAGTTTCTATTCCAAACATACCCAGTAGTTCTCGCACTAAATTAAGAACAGGGATGATTATAGCTATTGAACCATTTCTTGTTTTGTCATCACGAGATACTGAAACAGTGCCAGATTTTAAAGGAACGGGAATCTTTTCACTTAAGAAGGTTGTGAACGAGCCCTTCTGGAAACAGATGTGGAATAAACGAAGGACATTACCCTTCGCCTTACGTTGGATTCCTGAGAAAGAAAGGAAATCGCTTATAGTCTTATTAAGGAAAGGAAACGTGAATTTTTATCCACCTCTGATTGTTAAATATCTCGTTGTTCAAAAAGAACGCACATTCCTTGTGCAAGAGAACTCATGTAAAATTCTTGGGGAGTGATTGAAAACTCAACTTTGTAATTTTATTAGGGATAACTGATGTTATTTACTTTGGCTCAGCACATTTACAAAGCTTTGATTGATCTGAAGTTTGATTATATTATAATTGACAAGACAGTAATTAGAAACGCAAAGTTCTCCGAAGTCCTAAGTCCATATGAAAAAGCGTTTTTTGTTTTTAATTATCAACTGCCAATTAAACTAAAAGAGATTATGGGATCTAAAGCTCTATTGCTAACAGATCTTCAAGGACTGCTTATTGCCAGCGAGGTTTTACAAGAATTCGTAAGAGAGAAAAAACAATTAGTAATATTAAGCATCGATAAAGATGGGATAGATTCCAGAAGTTTCCTCAAGTTTCTGGGAATTCCGATTCTTGAATCATCTTATATAGGAGAAATGTATCGCACACTAGCAATTTCTGCAGCCATTTCAAACAAATTCTCTATTCCTGTAGCCATTAGAATTCCCTCGATATTCTTAACAAGTATGGAAGAATATGATGAAGCCGAAAAATACACTATTGAAACAATCACACAAGAGATTTTTGGTTCAGAACAATCTAAAGAAAAAGAGCCATCTACTTTACTAGAGATACTCGAAAAATATAAAAGCGAATTTTCAAAATTTGATATAGTATTTCCTAAAGAGGTAAAATCAGAAAAAACGCTTTCTCTGATTATCGCCACCGGGATATGCATGAATTACATACTAAAAATAGTATCACGTAATAAACTCATTAGAAACGCATACATTATTCGTCCTCTTCTTGTTTATCCATTAATATCAGACAAAATTTACGAATTTCTCAAGAAGGCCGCTAAGATTGCAATCTTTGAATTTGGTACTGCCTTAGTTGGAATGCAAGTAATTAAAATACTGAATAGGATGATTAAAGAAGGAGAAATTTCTGATATGCCATATATTGAGTTTCATGAAATATCATCTTTGGACGAATCTTATCTACAAAGACGAATAACCACGACTGTAGAAAATTTTTTTGGAGTTAAATTAAGCGAAATAAATACGAAAATTGAACAATTGCGAACTTTATCATCATTTTGTCCAGGATGCCCAGTAATTGCATTATATCTCATGTCAAAAAAGAAGGGTGTGAGAATTACAACAGACTGCGACTGTTCTGTAATCCACGAGTTGCTTTCAAGAGAATTATTACAAGGTGAAGAAGATGCGGAAGTATTTGTTACTAACTCTATTCAATCTCTTCTTGGTTCCTTTAAGGAAGGGAAGTGTCCAACTATAGTATATATTCCGAAACTAGAGATTGAAGAAACTACACAAAACTTATATGAGCTATTATCTAATGAAATCCCTTTACTCAAGCCGATTAATCCATACGATTTTAGTTCACTGGAAGAAATTATGATGAAAAAAGGCGTATATTTTGCACTAGCTACATGTCCAACAAGAAGGGTAGAAGAATCTGTAGCAAAAATTTTACCTAATTGTAATATGTGCATGGAATGTGCAATTCTAACAAGATGTCCTGCAATTGTTATAGAAAACGAGCATTTAATAATAGATGAAAATCTGTGTATTGGTTGTGGACTATGTGAACAACTATGCAAGAACAAGGCGATTACATTAGTATTGCATTAAAGTCCTTATATGTTCAAGCAACTGATGAGCTTCACATAGCGTATCAGATGATGGGTACCCACAAATTTTACATTCACGAAGAATTGGTTTTTCTTTTGTGTTCACAAAGAAAGATTGAGCAAAATTGAGTAATCCAAATAACATTCCAGGATATTTCTCTTCTAAACGATACATCTCTTGCAATATTTGTTTTTCCATACTTTTGAGAAAATAGGGGCAAATACTAGTACTAAAAGGCAAATTTTGAAGATGTGCGAAAAGGATAATCTCCTTTTTCTTTAAAAACATCAATGGTTTCACAATTGGAACAAGTTTCTTATGTAGACGTTCTGGTGTGAATGGATAAATAAGTAGTGCATTCAGCTTATTTCTTACGAAATACATAAGAATTTCAAAAGCAACGTCTTCAAGAGTCCGTCCTAATGCAATTCTATCATAACCAATCTTGTATGCCAAGTCATTTAGAAGCCATCTTTTAAGGATTTTACATATCTCACAGACATTTTCATAATGATTAGCAAGGGTATCAACAGTGAATCCAAACGAATCTTTAAATCGTACAACATGAAGAGGTAAATCAAATTTTGTCGCTAATTTCTTAACAATGCTAAGCTTCCTATCACTGTACCCCGAGATTCCCTCATCAATGTAAGCTATAGCCATCTTTGCCCTGGGAAATTTCTTTTCTATCTTGCTCAGTAAATAAAGCAAAACCACACTTCTTACATCTCCATTAACTGCAATTAGGATTCTAGAATTATATTCAAACATATCAAAATACGAAATTGTTTTAGTTACACGCTTATTAATCCAGGATAGAAAATCTTTCTTATCAAAATAGCGTCCAGCATCTACTTTAAAATAAATAAGTTCTTTTTTAGATTCTTTTTTATTCAGAGGCCCCACCACGGTTTTTTAGTAACCTTTCGCATAATGTTTATGTATTCTCTAAGCGCTTCGCGTGTGGAGCTTGGTAGCAGATTCATATATTTTCTGGTCTCTTTAACCTCACTTTCTCGCAAATGAACGTAGAGGATCATTCCTTCTTTTATATGACGACCCACAACAGCCTTATCAATGGAGATAGCTACGTCCATACCCTCAACTGCCTCCTGAAGACTTTTTCCCTCACTCTGTATTTGAAGAATTTTTCCAACAACGCGACCATCTTCCCGAATAAGCTCCTGTTTTGGTCTAATCTTTCCAGCCAAGACTCGAACTCCCACTATTGCTGGCTTTGAAACACGAAATACATAACCTGGTAATATCTGAATTTTTCCTGGCCAGGGAATATTAGCTAGAATTTCCATCTTACGTTTTTCTTCAACTTCGTAAATATGCTGACGCAGTTGATCGAAAAGTTCATAGATGATGTTAGATCTGATAATTTTTACCTCCTCCTTTTCTGCAAGTTCCTTAGCCTCATCCATTATGTCTACATTAAAAGCAAGAATTACACCATACTCTTCTTTTTCTTGCCTTATGGTTGCTGCCAGAAAAACATCCTCTTTATCCACTGGACCAACATCGGCAGATGAAACAGGAATTCGCATTTCATCTAATTTCGCAATAATTGCTTCAAGGGATCCAAGTGTATCAGCTTTAACAACAACACCAGCAATGGCTTTTTTGAATCTAATATGAGCAATATCGGCGATAGCTAATCTTTTGAAATGTTCTATTTTCACTTGTACTTCTTGTTCTGACAAATCTGCGGGGATTCCATAAAGAGGAGATCCAGCAAGAGCATCATCTAAATCCGAAGCAACGATTCTAACTCCTGCCGCTGCAGTAACTTTATCTACTTCCAAAAATCTTTCTCGAGGATCCCTTATTTCCTCCAATGGTTTTGGCATAAGCAATGCGCGAATTTTTCTTACTTCAGGACCATGACGGGAAATGTAAACGATGTAGCTATTAGAAGTTAAAATACCATCGTAAATGATAGCATCAATAACAGTACCAATTCCCTCAACTCTCCTAACTTCGAGTATTACTCCCTTTGCTTCAGGAGATAACGTTAATTTTAGTTTCTTTCCTAGAAATCTCTGAGCAACGCCCACAAGTACAAGAAGAAGCTCTGGAATTCCTTCACCAGTTATTGCAGAGGTAGGAACTATTGGAATTTGTCTTGCAAAATCTCTAACACGATCAAATCTTTCGGCAGAAATACCGATGTCGGCTAGATTTATTATCATTCGGTCAATTGCTCTATCAAGAGCGTCCAATGCAGGCTTTGGCTGTTTTTTCATAGATAAAAGAAACGGCATATCTGGTTGAGGATTCCAGCCAGGAAGCTTATCAATTTTATTGGCAGCCACAACAAATGGAACCTTATAACTACGGAAGAGATCTATACTTTCGTAAGTCTGAGGCTGAAAACCTGCTGTAACATCTACAACCAAAATACCTAAATCAGCAATAGAAGAACCACGTGCTCGTAAATTTCTAAACGTTTCGTGTCCAGGAGTATCAATAAACAAAAGACCAGGGACGCGCCACTTACTTCGATCAATTTTAACAATACCAGCTTCCACGATAGGTTTTATTATTTCAAAAATAACCGGAGTGGGAATAAAACTTGCTCCTATGTGCTGAGTTATACCACCAGCTTCCCTCTTTTGAACGGCTGTGCCTCTAATTTTGTCTAGAAGTGCTGTTTTACCATGATCTACGTGACCCAAAACAGCACATATTGGTGCTCTTATTAGTGCTTTTGTATCTTCTTTCATTTTTCTCCCCCGAATTTCATTAAATGATACGTTATCACATTTAAAAACGATGGAATATCTCATGAAAGGAAACGATACAATGTTTTATGTTGTTGTGGATTTTTCTTAGTTTATTCAATAAGAACCCATTCTCATTTCGAAATAATGCGTATGCACGAAATTATGTCCGAAGAGTTAAATGTTTTACAAGAGATTTAAGTATAAGTGCTAAATATATACCATACGACTAAAATGCATATTCTATTTTTCGAGGTTTTAAGTGTCATTAATGTCGGCACAAAAGACAGCAACAAAGAAGAAAGAAGAGTACGTTACAATATACGTTTTCGGCAAACCTTACAAGGTTTTGAAAGGATTAACTATTCAGAAAGCACTTGAGTACATTGGATATCGTCTCACGCGTGGTGTAGGATGCCGTAAAGGCTTTTGTGGAGCTTGCTTGACAATCTACCGAAAGAAAGATGATTTCAGACTTTACGCTGGTTTGGCATGTCAGACGGAAGTTGAAGATGGAATGCAACTCACAAATATATATTTCTCTCCTCCGAAAAAGCCTAAATACCGAATTGAGGAATTGAAACCCGATTTAACTGAAATTTTGAAGCTATTTCCAGAGTTAACTCGCTGTGTGGCATGCAATACCTGTACAAAAGCATGCCCACAAGAATTACAGGTTATGGATGCTATCCAAGCAATGCTACGAGGAGACATCCGAACTGCTGCGGAATTGACGTTCGACTGCATCATGTGCGGCGCTTGCTCCCTACGATGTCCTGCTGAGATTCCTCATCCTTGGATTTTTATGCTGGTTAGAAGATTATATGGGAAATACATGCTTCCAAAGTCCAAGCACTTGGAGGAGCGGTTAAAGGAGCTTGAAACTGGAAAATATCATCGCGAAATCGACGAGCTAATAAAGAAGGGTCCTGAAGTGTGGCGTAAGCTTTACAATGAGAGGAAGATTGAGAAGAGGGAAATAAGAAGATAGGATTGCATTGAGTTAATAATGAAAATTCTCAACCTATATTTCAATAAAGGCTGATTTGCGAGTGTTATAATGATATTCGTGTAATTAATTCATTCATTATTCAAAATGTCGGAAAATTTTTGATACATTTTTAAATATTTTTTATCATAATTTTTCCGATGATTTGCATGAGTACGAGATATGCTGAGGTGCTTGAACTTCTCATGAGACTTGGTGAGGCTTCTGCTAGTGATATCTCAAGGGAGCTAGGAATTTCTAGGGCTACAGCGTATCGGAAATTGAAAGAATTAGAGGAACTTGGAATATTAAAAAAAGTGAATTCCAAGTATCGAATAGTCAGAGTCTTGCTTCCAATATTAATGAAGATATGCACCAAATATGATGTGAACATACTGTTGAAGAAGAATTCAAGAGAAATACTTTCTCTGTTACTTAGTGGTGAGATGTCTATTATTGAGATAGCAAAAGCTCTGAAGTTAAGTGAGCGATCTGTTCGCAAAATTCTTTCAGAGCTAGAGGCAAAAGGACTTGTGCTTCGTTATAAATCTAAATTTAGGTTGCCAGAGGATCCGCATTTGCATGTTTTTATTGAGATGATTTCATCGAGAAAAGCATTAGGTGTTGTGTATAGATGTGGGGAGTTCGAGATAGTTAGAGTTCCAAGAGGAGTTAAAGTTGATGGAACTCCAACAGCGTTTTCAGCATTCGAAAAATTCGGAATAGACGTAGTTACTCCGTGGGACTATTATAGAATTCCAAGGGAAGAGGTTTCCCTTGAGGATGTAATAATTCATGCAATACTAGTTTCCGAAAATGAGTACCAGCGATCTTTAATTGCGATTCTTCTTGCAAAATACTATGATGAAATTGACTGGGAAAAACTCAAGAATCTTGCAATCAAGCATGGTGTTATTAACGAACTCATGAAGTTAGAGGGTCTAATAAGAGGGGAAGAACCTCCAAATGCTTTTGCCTTGCCTCTTGAGGAAATTCTTGAATTAGCACGAGTTTATAATGTAGATATGACTAAGCATATTCCAAAAAGAGTAGGACCAGAATTTTTTGAGGAAATTTCTCGAAATCTGAATAGAGAAGTGAAAATTTTCCTAATAGGCGGGGCAGTAATGGTTCTGAAGGGATATAAAATCGCAACTAGGGATGTAGATGTTGTAATAATCAACGAGGAGGATACTGATGAATTTCTAAGGGCTCTTAAGAAAATGGGGTATCATCCAACTGTAAAAGAACGCTTTAGAATGAGTTTTGAATGTAAATTTCTTCCAAGAGTAGATGTGTATGTCAAAAGAATAAATGATAAATTATTCGTAACAGACTCGATGCTTTCCCGAGCAGAGGTAAAGAAATTTGAAAATCTTATTATACTCTTCGCAAGCGACACAGATTTAATTTTAATGAAAGCGATAACTGGTAGAATGAGAGACGTACTGGATATTGCTCGCATCATGAGAAAAGGAAAAATTGATTGGAATGCTCTCATAGATGAAATGCTAAAGCAAGAAAAATATTCAGGAAGACACTACTGCTTAACACTCCTAAATGCGTTAGAACTTGTAGAGGAAATGGAGAAGCTTCGTGCTCCAATTCTTAGACGTTTGAGAAGCATAACTCTCGAACACATGGTTTCTTATGCTTACTTTAAACTTGGTAAAAAGACAGTTAGAGAAATAAGAGAAGTAATCGATTTTCCTGAAGACACCATAAGAAGAGTCCTTAAGAGAATATTGCAAAAACGTAAAGGACAAAGCAGGGATTAAATTAGGATTCCCCAGAGAGTGATAATCTAACTCCGAAAAATGTATTGCAAGTACTACAATGAACAATTATTCAATGAAATTATCAGTTATGTAATCAAACATAAGTCAAACGAACTCTGAAATTCGATATTGTCCAGAATACTCCACAGTCTAAATACTCTTCTCTAAAACGAGTTATTCTCCCATTACCTCTTCTACTTCTTCCACGAATATTGCAAAATCAGGGCAGTGCCACTCGCAAGTATGACACGCGATGCAATATTTCGTAGGGGGATTTTCAACCAGAATTGGATAATGGTATCCCTTCTCATTAAAATCTTCACTGAACTGAAGCACTTGCATTGGACATAGATTAATGCAGATTCCACAGCCTTTGCAACGGTCTTTTATTACATAAACTTGACCACGTTTTACTTTTAATTTGTATCTTTGAGCTAATTTCCATTTTCGTTTTTCTTCTAATTGGGATAGCATTGATTTCCGTAATTCCTCTTCCTTTATCATTCTTCAGCACCATCCAAAAAACATATAATAGTTGTTTGAATAAAGAGATGTTATAGTTTTATATACTTCTCAACATAGTGAATCAGCGTCTTTGCACAACTGCTTTAATCGTTTTTAGTTTTCTTGGTTCAATTAAGCTTTCCATACCAAATGCTAAAGCGAGTAGTTCAGTTATGTAGACAACTGGGACTATTTTGCGATGTTTCATTAATTTTTCCTGAACGTAAGTGAGGTTGAAGTGACAAAGTGGGCAAACTGTCGCAATGATGTTTGCACCATTATCAATAGCATCATAAATAATTCTTTCCACGGCATTCTTTGCAGCATCTTTATTTGTAGCAATGAGATACGCACCACAGCATTCAGTCTTGTATGACCAATCTACAGATGATGCATTAAGTTCCTCTATGACTCTTTCAATGATTAAGGGGTCTTCTGGATCTATTATTGCTACTTCTTTTGGACGAGCAAGCTTGCAACCGTAATAAACAGCTACATTAAATTCTGATAAAGGCTTTGTTACTTTTTCTTTTATTTTCTCAGGAGGGATCTCTCGTAATACTGATACTAGATGAATAACTTTTATACCAAGTTCATATTTTTCCTCATCATCCATAAATGATGAAACTCGCTCATAGAATTCTTGATCCTGCTTTAGCTTTTGATTCACGAGGGCAAGTACATTATAACAAAGAGGACAAAGGGTAAGTAATTTATTTGTTCCATATTTTCTTTGCATCTCTTGAGCTCTAATTAAATCTCTCACGGCACCTACGTGGTGCATGAAGAAGTCAATTGCAGAAGTAAATTCAGCTCCACAACAGTTCCATCGCTCAAGCTCATATACCTCAAAACCAAGCGCCCTTAAAACTTCTAATGCGGTTTTTTCATAGACCGTAGCATATGTTTTCAATGAACAGCCTGGGAAGTATAGCAATTTCATTCTCATCACCTCTCAGAGTGTGTATTTTCTTGCAACAGCAACTAAAACTATTTGTGGGAAACCTTCTTTTCCAACTTTATTTAAATCAATTCTGTAAATTCCCGCACGAAGCGATGACAAATGACGAATGGCCTCCATTATTGCCGCAAGATCCACATCTCTTGGACATCTTATAGTGCATGTTAAACAATTAGCACAAACCCACGGAGTTTTAACATGTAATACATTTTCATCTCCAACTTGAATCATGTGAATAACTTGATTTGGCGTAACATCCATAAAATCAACATTAGGACACCCCGCGCTGCATTTTCCGCATTGCATGCAAGAATAAACATTTTGTCCAGAAATTTCAAAGATTTTTTTCGCTAGCTCATTTGGAAATTCCATGGTAGACACTTAGACTTCTTAACCAAGTAAAGAATTAATAAATACTTAATGAAATTTATACTTCACAAAAAATCAATACGAATGTTTCAAATTATAGTCAGAATTTTGACTGCCTCACATCTTTTAATGAAGCTTTTATTAGCTTTATTTTGACATCCGTTATGACGGATATCGAGAGCAGAAATTAATGCTAAATTTTCTAATGTCTTTTAACTAAAACTGTAGCTATTTCTTTGCTTAATTGCTCACTAAGGTCTAAATATTCCCTTGATTTTCTGAGTATTTCAGCCTTAATTTTATTCATTTTTTCTATTATTTCAACTAAGTGAGATAAATCTACATGCTTTACAGAATTTATCACATTTATCATCTCCTCAATCCATTGGGGTACTTCGTTTCTGATGATTTCCTCTAATTCACCATCCGGGATTACCATCTCGTAAAAAACCAAGTGTATTAAGCCTGCTGTTAAAATAGAAGTACATTCTAAGCAAGTTCTTTTTTTCCCAAGAATTTTTAAGATTTTACTGAATAACGGAACACCATTAACAACGGTTTTCGCAATTTCATACGGTATTTTGACAGCAACTAAAAGTGCTTTACGAATATTTTCTATTGCCATCCAAGCCTTTTCAGCGGCATCTCTAACATCACCCTTTTCTAATAAGCTTAATGAGAGCTTAAAGTCATTTTTTGCCTTATCAATTAAATCCAGCTCATCCAAAGATATCCCCCAAAATTATTTCTCACGCGAAAAATCAAAGCACAACATACATTTTTAAACGATTAGAAAAGGATTTATAACATTATTGCAGATGTTTTTATATCCTCCTTTGGATCCAAAATAATACCATATTTGTCCATAGTACCAGCACCAATAATCACCTGAGGAATTTTAATTTCTTTTTCATTAACAATTATTTTCTCAACGAACTCATCAATAAGAAACACAGTTTCTGGAAATATTAAATTATCAACTTGAATAAAAATTTGAACAAATTTGCTAACTTCTATAAGACTACCATTAATCCAGAAAATCTTGATAGGTTTCTGCAAAATTTGCCATTTTCTTCCAAAATTTTTCTCAAAGAACCTAGTACTAATTACAGTTACAGATGCTCCACTATCAAATAATGCATCGCATTCTATGCTTTTTCCCTCAAACATTATTCGAATGAGTTTAATAACTCTCACTATACATCCCATGAAGATATACCAAAGTCAAAGCTAAAAGTCTTTTTAAGTTATGAAAATAACATCTTCTAATATTATTACGATGTTAAAATAACGACTAACACAGCATCAAAAACTAAAGAAAATATTTCAAACCAAACCAAAATGTTGCAAAAGATCCTACTTTGAATAAAAGTTAGGTTTTCTAAATTCCTCAAGGAACTTTGCGGGATCAATTTCAATGTATTCTCCAATTACCTTAGCACGAAGTTTGGCGCCTAATTTTTGAAGGAGTGATAGGTATCTCTCCTCATAAGTCGGAATCTTATCAGTAATGTCCAAGAACTTTCCAATAATAATTTTTCCATCAGGCCTATCTAATCCTACTTCATGAAGCGGAGCATTATTCCAAATCACGCTATTCCTTCTAAAATATTCAAGCATATCCATAGCATCTGGCATCCTATTTCGACGACCAAAATTCGTCGGACATTGGGCAATAACTTCAATTAACCGAAATCCTCTCTTTTGTAGAGCATCAACAAAAGTCTCGTAAAGTCTATGAACATGCAGTGAAGTCCACCTAGCTACATAAGGTGCTCCAGCACCTGCAACTAAATACGGAATATTAAATGGACGCTCAATATTTCCATAAGGTGAAGAAGAAGTTCTAGCTCCAGTGGGCGTTGTAGCACCATACTGTCCCCCCGTCATTCCATAGTTGTAGTTATTAATCAAAACAACGAGAAGATCATGATTTCTACGAGCCGCATGAATTAAATGATTTCCACCAATAGTCGCCAAATCTCCATCTCCACTAAACACAATAACATTTAAATCAGGACGAACCAACTTTATTGCTAAAGCTACTGGAATAGGTCTACCATGCGTAACATGAAGTCCATCACCTCTCCAATAGCCAGCAACACGTCCAGTACACCCAATTCCAGATACAAAGATCGTTCTCTTTATCGGAATACTCAATTTATCTAAAGCCCTAAACAAAGCAGAAAGCGCAGGACCAATACCACATCCCGAACACCAAATATGCGGCATTCGATCAATCCGAAGAAACTTGTCAAGTGGATGGTATAATTTGAATACAACTGTTCGTGCTTTAAGTACCATCTCTAGACACGATTATTCTCACATATAATGATATTAAAACAAGGGAAAATGTATATATTAATAAATACTTATTCTCTTATTTTAAAAGAATTACTGAGATTCGTGTAATAGTGCTTCTTTAATTTAAAAACACCAAGCGAGTCTTTTTAGGGAAACAGAATACCTTCACTGAAAAGTATAAACGCTATTTTTGCAAATAGGTCTTGAGCATCTCCGCATGTTTAGCGCCAAATTTCATGGTATCTTTTGGTAGCAGTTAATCCTTATATTTCAGAGTTTTTAGTAGCCAACGAGCACATAGCGCGCACATTTCTCAACGCTGGTATGGTTTAGACTCGCATAAATACATTGCCTTAAGCCTAAATTAATCACCAGATAAGCCCTATATCGTAGCCTGCATACTCTCACCGCGCTTAATCACAATATAACTAGCTTCATG